>VXTH01000330.1:0-4930 GCA_009837565.1 Chloroflexota bacterium
CCTGTTCTCGTCATACCCGCGGCAAGCGCGGGTATGACGAGAACAGGTGTCGAGGGCCGGGGAAAATCGAAGCTCTAGGCGCGGGTGCGGAGGAACTTCTCCTGGCCCGGGGTGGGCTTGTCGCCTGGGTAATGGAGCTTCTTGAGCATTGGCCGGCGCGGGAAGATGTGGACGGCGTCCCAGCCGCACGATTGCTCGCAGAGCCGGCAGCCGGTGCAGTTCTTTTCGATGACCACAGCCTGACCGAAGAAGTCGGAGGCTTCGTTGGTGAAGTCGAGCTCCAGCGCGTCGAACGGGCAGACGTTGATGCAGATTTCGCATCCCGAGCCGATGCACTTGTCGGGGTCGACCTCGGCCTTGGGCCATTCCTTCTTGGCGAACTTGCGGCAGATGTCGCCGTCGTCGTCGAGGATGCACTCGACCGGGCAGACCGCACCGCAGGCGCCGCAATCGATGCAGAGCGCGGGGTCGATGTAGTGGATGGTGTTGCGCTCGCCCCAGATGGCGTTGGTCGGACATCGGTTGGTGCAGGCCGTACAGCCGATGCACGTCTCGACGATTTCGTAGGCCACGGCCAACTCCTCTGCGTTCCCCGATCACGCTAACAGGAGTATATCCGCGCCGGTTCCCGGCATCCAATCGCACGGATAACTTCAGCCGATAACCCCGCATTGCTCGTATAGTGAAGATGAGGCGGCAGGGATTAGGTGCTCCTATGTTGGAAATTTCTGAGCGTGTCCCTCGCGCCGCGGTCGGGATGTTCGCCGGAGTCACACTGCTGGCGGCGTCGCTCGCCGCTTGCGGGGATGACGCGCCGGAGGAAGTGGCGCAACAGGCTCAGCAGGAGACCGTTGCCGAAGCGCAGGAAGAGCAGCAGGCGCAGCCGATCGATGCTGCGGAGCAGCAGCAGAGCGCTCAGTCAGCACAGCAAGAGGCAGGCCAGGAGGCTCAACCCGAAGCGCCGGCCCAGCAGGCTGAGGCTCAGGAGGCTCCTGCCGAGGAACAGACCAGTGACCAGTCCGGAGAGGGCGAGCAAGCGGTCAGCGACCCGGATCGCGACACGCTGAACGAAGGGGAGCTGTTCGCCGCTTCGATTTCCGCCGAGGACACGGAGAAGCTGTTCAAATTCCAGGCGGCGACGGGGGCCTGGCTGCGCATCTTCGTTGACGGCAAAGGCGGGATGGATCCCGTCGTCACGCTGCTGCAGCCGGACGGCGTTGAGGTGGCCGTGAACGACGACCTGTCGACCACCAACCGCGACTCACTGCTGATCGCTCAGGTTCCCGTTGAAGGGTTGCAACTGATTCGGGTGCAGCCGTTCGATTCCAATGGCATCGGCGACTTCATCATCCAGGTGCAAACGCTGACCATTGGGGCCGACGATGACAACGCGATCATTGCCGTGGGCACCACCAATGACGGTCGACTGAACACCCCGGGCGATGTCGACGTGTTCGAGTTCCAGGCTGAGGTTGGTCAGCAACTGTTCGTGCTGGTCGACGGGGACACTGGCGTTGACGTCTTCGCGCAACTGTTCCAGCCGGATGGCAACCTGCTGCAGATCGATGACGATGGCGGGCATGGACTGGATTCCGAGATTTACTTCACCGCTGACTCCGCCGGTCTCTGGCGGGTCGAGGTCTGGCCGGCGTCAAATGAGGCAGGACAGCGGCAATTGATCGGCGCGTACCGGATTACGGTCCAGGAAGGTCTACCGACCAGCGACGTCAACGAAGCGGTCGCATCGGACCTGGCGGGGGCTGCACTGACGTTCCTGCAGGCGCTGCGCGACGGCGACTCGGCCACGATTCTGGCGCTGGCCGGACCTGAAGCCTTGACGATCTGGGGCTGGGACGACGCCGACGACGTAGGCCGGGACATTCAGAAGATCCAGTCCATCGACCTAGGAGGCGAGATCCTCCAGTCAGTGTCCTATGGCGACGTGCTTCACACAGCCCGCGGCCGGGTCTACTTCCAGCTGTCGGAGAGCGACTGGATGCGGATGGAGCTGATCCAGTTGGGCGGTCACTGGCTGGTCGACGACTGGGCTCACAGCATCGGCCCGCCCGGCTGATTCCTCTCAGTCGGTGCTTGCGGTCAGGTCCGTTCGCGGCCTGCTGATATCGTCATTCTCGATTCGCCTGCCAACCCTGCGCACTTGTGGAGCTTTGCATGTCTGAACAACACTCTGAATCGGACGGGGCGCTGGACGGCGTCATCGTCATGACAGATGGCGAGGTAGCCGAGTGGTCGAATCACCGCTCGGGCATGGCCATCCAGTTCGGCGTCTCGGGCGAACTGTCAGGGTCGGAAGCAGTCTTCATGACACGGCAAAAGATTCCTCCGGGGATGTACTCGACGCCGCACTGGCACGTCAACTGTGAGACCGCCATGTACATCCTCCAGGGGCCGATTGTGATGTCGTATGGGGAGCGGCTGGAGCACGTACACGAGGTGGAGACGGGCGATTTTCTCTACGTGCCGCCGCGCGCGATCCATCAGATCAGCAATCCGCGAGAGGATCGGGACGCCGAAGTGGTGCTGTGCCGCAATGCTGCCGAGGAGATCGTGGCGGAAGTGGACATTCCAGGAGCGCCGGGATGCTCTCCGGCCGAGTGAGCAGATCCGACTAGCCGGCCGCCATGGCCAGGGCGCGTTCGGCCTGGAGCTCTTCGAGATAGCTCAACATGGCCGGGATCGCCTGATGGGCTCCGCGCAAGGCGGTCACCACAAGATCGGCGCCGATCACGTTGTCGCCGCCGGCGAAGACGCCCGGTCTTGAGGTGCGGCCCTGTTCGTCGACGATGACCTCACCCCAGTCGTTGACGTCGATGCCCGAGTCGCCGTACAGGTCGCGACCGACGTCGTAGCCGACCGCGACGACAAACGAGTCACAGTCAATCACGAACTCGGAGCCAGGCATCGGCTGCGGTCGCCGGCGTCCGCTGTCATCGGGTTCACCGAGACTCATGCGGACGCACTCAATTCCGACCAATGCCCCATCCTTGCCGATGAGACGAACCGGCGTCGTCAGGTATTCGAAGGTGACGCCCTCTTCTCGGGCGTGCCGCCGCTCTTCTTCACGACCGATCATTTCGTTTTCGGTGCGCCGATAGAGCAGGGTGACGTCGTTGGCGCCGAGTCTGATCGCTGAGCGGACGCAGTCCATTGAGGTGTCGCCGCCACCGACGACCACGACGTTTCGCCCAACGTGTGGCCGGCTGCGCAGCGCAGTGGGCAGGGATTCCTCGCCGAGGTTGGCCCGGACCAAGAATTCGGTCGCGCTGTAGACGCCGGCGAGGCGCTCGCCCTCGAGTCCCAGCTGCTTACCCATGCTTGCGCCATGGGCGAGGAAGACGGCGTCCCACTTGGACAGTTCGTCCCAGCCGATGTCGGCGCCGACCCGCGTCTCGAAGCGGAATTCCACACCAGCGGCAACGAGGGCGTCGGTCTTTTCGTCAACGATGTCCTTGGCGGTCTTGAAGTTGGGGATGCCGTAGCGGAGGACACCACCGGCCGATGGCCAGGCCTCGAAGATGGTGACGGCGTGGCCGGCGTTGCGCATCTGCTCGGCGACGGCCAGTCCGGCTGGACCTGCTCCGACAACAGCCACCCTCTGTCCCGTCTCGATCTCGGGTTGCGGGATCGGGAAGCCGCCGCGTTGCTCGCGATCCCAGTCGCCGAGGAACGCTTCCAGCTTGCCAATCGCGACCGGCTTGGCATTCTTGCCCACGACGCAGGATCCTTCGCAGAGCGCCTCCTGGGGACAGAGCCGGCCGCACAGTTCGGGCATCTCGGATGTCTGGCGGAACACGGCCGCGGCGTCGGCCAGCTTGCCGATCTCGAGGAAGGCCAGCGCGCCGGGGATGTCGTTGCCGACGGGACAGGCCTGTGTGCAGGGAGCGGCTGGGCACTGAATACAGCGTTGGGCTTCAAACATCGCCGGACCGGCGGTGTAGCCGTAATAGACCTCATCCCAGTTGCGGACCCGATCATGTGGGGTTTGCTTGGTGACGTGGTGCGGTGGAATGCGCAATCGCTGGCGGCGATCGATGGGTTGGCCGGCGCGCGTGAACTGTTGCTTCTTGACTCTGGGCCGGCTGCTGTTGGCTTGGCCAGTCGCGCGATCGGTTGTTCCGTCTGCAGACGTGGCCGTGGAAACTGACTCGTCGTCCGACATCTCAGCCAACACGCTCCTCGCTCCGAACCGTGCGACCTGACTTCATCATAGGCGCGTCGGCTCACGGTGTGCCTGCTAGCCTCGATTCATGGGTGAAGATGTAACGCAACGTTTCGTAAAACATCACGATCTTCATCTGGCGCGGCAGTTTGGAACTCTGGCCAGGGGACACGAGCATGCTGTCCGTCTCGACCTGTGCTGCTTCCTGATCGGTCGAATCGTAGATCCCGAGTTCAATCAGCTGGTCGCCCTCGCCAAGCTGGATGAACTCGCCGGGGAGGTCCGAGAAGCGGCCGGGGCAACGGGATTCGACAGGGTCGAGCGGCTTCGGCAGGTCTTGTTCGACGAGCATGAGTTCCGGGGCGACACCGACACCTATTATGACCCGACGAATTGCTGCTTGCACTCAGCGCTCGACACAGGTCGGGGCATGCCGATCACGCTTGCCGTGCTGATGATTGAGGTGGCCCGACGGGCGGGACTAGAGTTGCACGGGGTCGGCGCCCCATTCCACTTCCTGGTCAAGTACCGCGACTCAGACGCCGAGACCGAGCGCTTTCTTGATCCGTTTCACGCCGGGCGTGAGATCGACCGCGAAGCCTTGAGTGAACGGCTTCGCGCGACGAACCGCGGCGCGGGACCGAATCCCGATTCGTTCCTCGCATAGGTGACCAAGCGACAGATTCTGCAGCGGATTCTTACGAACCTCAAATGCGCATCTGTGCGCAAGCGCGACTACTTCGCAGAAAT
>VXTH01000330.1:4940-10130 GCA_009837565.1 Chloroflexota bacterium
CCGCGGAGCGCCGAGGGCAGCGGCTGAACCGCGGTCATCGGGAGGAACTGATGTTGGCCGGTCGGCAGGCCCAGATGGTTTTCCGCTATATTCAGTGGTGGCGGCCGCCGGGAATGCTGCAACTGTCGGCGCCGAACTCATTCTCTTGTTCACATCATCTCGCAGCTTGAGAAACCAAAGGGGAATGGCTAACGCGACAGCCCTGCGCAGTGTCAATGGGGCTGTGACGAATAGCGCGGTGCCTGCCAACGCCTTCCGTCACGTACACGACGAACTTCGGTATCGCACCGAAGACGGTCCGTCGTTCCGTGACATCACCGAAGAGGTGCGAGGAATCGTACAGCGCTCCGGTGTCGGATTTGGACAGGTGTCCGTCTTCTCACAGCACACAACCGCTGCCATCATCCTGCAGGAGCATGAACCACTGCTCCTGGACGACCTTCGCGATCGATTGATCGCGTTCGGTCCGCCGGATACCTACTACCGGCACAACGACTTCGAGATCCGCACGGTCAACATGCACGAGAATGAGCCTGAGAACGGCCACTCGCATGTCCAGCACATGATGCTGGGTACGTCTGAGACGATTCCCGTGCTGAGCGGCGAAATGCACATCGGCGAGTTCCAATCCATTTTCCTGGTGGAGCTGGACGAGTCGCGCAATCGTCGCGTCAGCGTGACCGTGCTGGGGGTACCCGGCGAGTAGCTCGGGCGACTCGAGCAGTCCCAACCAGCGACCACCCCGGCGCCTGTCGGGGTGGTCGTTTCTATACTCAGGCCATGATTCAGCGCGGCCCGAGCAGCTTCGATCCGTTGGCCGTCGCCGGACAGACGCTCAATACGCCGCTCTCCCGAATTCTGGGTGACCGCATCCGCGGGGAAGGCCCAATCACGTTCGCCGACTGGATGGATGCGTGCCTCTACCACCCGCAGCACGGCTACTACCGTCGGGGCAAACCAACCGTGGGGCGGGATGGAGATTTCCTCACCAGCCCCGAGGTGCATCCGATTTTCGGTGCGGCCGTTGGCCATGTAGCACTCGAGTTGTGGCAACAGTGCGGACAACCGGAACCGTTTGAGATCGCAGAGGTCGGGCCCGGAACCGGCGCGCTGGCGGAATCGTTGCTTCGACACATCCAGACGTCAGCTCCCGGGCTGGCAGATGTCACGCGGTACACATTGGTCGAACCCGATTCAGCTGCCGCGGAAGGGCAGGCGGAGCGGCTGCGCGCGGTGTTGCACCCCGCACGGATTGAAGCCATCAGAGGGCTCGACGAACTTGGGGCCGGATACCACCTCATCGTCGCCAATGAGCTGCTGGACGCGTTGGCGGTGCACCGATTGACATTCCGTCAAGGCGTCTGGTTGGAAATCTACGTCGACCACTCGTCGCGACACGGATTCCAGGAGGTGACACGCGAGTTGAGTGACGTGAGACTGTTGCAGCACCTCAGCGGCCTGGCGCCGGCTGAGAACCAGATCATCGAAGTGGCATTAGAGCGGGATTCAGTTGTTGGCCGACTGGCTCAGGCGGTGGGCGAACGCGGACTGCTGCTGCTGTTCGACTATGGCTACTCGCGAAGTCGTCTCTACGTTTCCTGGCGGCGCGAGGGCACCTTGATGACCTTTCGCAAGCATGTTCCCGGGGACGATCCGTACGCACATCCGGGCGAGCAGGACATCACAGCTCACATCGATGTCGATCAGGTGCATGAGGCGGCGCAAGCATCCGGCCTGACACCACTGCCGACGTTGAGTCAGGCCCAGTGGCTGCAGCAGATGGGAGCGGCGGTCATGCCGGCGGTGGCTGATGCCGAGATGGAGACTGGCCGCTATCTGGCAGCGAGGCGGGCGATCGAAACGCTTACCGACCCGGGGGGGCTGGGGCGAATCGCGGTGATGGGTTTCAGTCGAGGTCCACTGGGCGCCCTGCCGGGGTGGAGCGCGTCGTGATCGGGGTCGGCGATCAGCTGCCGGACACCGAACTCAGCCTGCGCGACTACCTGTCCGACGGTCCGCTGCTGATCCTCTTTTTTACGGAGGCTAATACGCCCCTGTGCACGGTGCAGCTTTGCGCATTCCGAGATGACGAGGACATGATCAGCGCCCTGCGTGCCACCGTCGTTGCGATTTCTTCGGATCCACCATGGGAACTCGGTCGCTTTGACGACGAACATCAATTCCCATTCCCCTTGCTCTCCGATCCGGCACTCGAAGCGGCCGAGGCGTTTGGCGTCATCGAAGAATCTGGCAAGCGCGCGCAGCGCGCAGCGTTCGTCGCCGACGCCCAGGGGACAATTCAGCTCGCCATTCCGTTCTATCAGCCGAACAACCTTGATGACTACCAGGAGATATTCGTGGCGCTCGGCCTGGATGTCTGATGTTCGACCATTTCGAGGCCGAAGCGGATTCGATACTGGAAGAACAGATCAGGATCTGCGAGATGCCCGCGCCGACGGGTCAGGAGGCTGTCCGAGCGGCCTATGTCGCAGAGCACCTGGACAGGCTCGGACTGAAGGTTACGCAGGACGCCGTCGGCAATGTGATTGGGCGGCCGGAGTCCATGGCGGACCATCCCGTGGTGTTGAGTGCACATCTGGACACAGTGTTCGGCGCAGAGCAACCTGTTTCTGTCGCCCGACCTGGCGAGTTCAACCCGTACCGCAATGGCGAGCCAGTGCCGGAAGGCGAGTATCACGCACCAGGGATCTCCGATGCGGCGGCGGGACTGGTCGCCATGTTGACGATCGCGCGATCGATGGGGCGAACGCCGTGGGCATCGGAGGTGATGTTCGTGGCAACTGTTGGCGAGGAGGGGCGCGGTGACTTACGCGGCGCGCGACACTTCTTCGAAACCGACCAGGGGCGCAATGCCCGAGCATTCATCACCATTGACCACTCGGATCCCGCCGCCGTGGTCAATGCGGGCATCGGATCGCGTCGCTACAGCGTGCAGTACCGCGGCAGCGGCGGTCACAGTTGGGGACACTTTGGTCGATACAATCCGGCGTTTGCGCTCGCCGCAGCGGCCGACCGACTGGCCGAGATTCGAGTGCCACGCAGTCCGCGCACGTCATACAACGTTGGCGTCGTGCGGGGCGGCGAGACGGTGAATGCGATCCCGGAGTTCGCCGAGATGGACATCGACCTGCGCAGTGAGTCGCCGGAACAGCTCGAGCGGCTGGACGAAGATGTCCAGGAGATCATCCGCCGCGGACACCAGCGCGAGCTACGGCGACGCAGCGAGGGAGCGATGGAGCCCGTGATCAGCAAGATTGGCGATCGTCCTGCGGGTCTCACGTCGGTCGATTCGGCGCTGGTGCGAGCGGCCTGCCGGGCTCTACAAGCGGAGGGCCTGGCGCCGCGCACGATCGCTGCCTCGACAGATGCGAACGCGGCGATGGCCGCCGGCGTACCAGCCGTGGCAATGAGCTGGGGCGGCAGGTCGGACAACCAGCACAGCATCCGCGAATGGTTCGACCCGACGGAACGCAGCCGTTCACTGCGGGTGATCGCTCGCATGCTGCTCGAGTTGGCTCAGCAGCCGGCTGACTAGACTGAATCCATGCCAAGCGAAGATTTGCGCGCGTACAGCGATATTGTGATTGACCATTTCCAACACCCGAGGAACGCGGGTGTGTTGGACGACGCCAACGCGGTGGGCGAGGATCGAAATCCGGTCTGTGGCGACCACATGAAACTGATGCTGCGGATCGAGAATGATTCAATCGCAGAGGCGCGGTTTCAGACACGCGGGTGTCCTGCCGCGATTGCGACGAGCAGCATGGCGACGGTTGTCCTGACCGACATGCACATCGACGAAGCGGCCGCGCTGAAGCGTCAGGACTTTGTCGACGCGGTCGGTGGATTGCCGAAAGCGAAGATTCACTGCTCGGTGCTGGCCGCAGCTGCATTGAAGAAGGCGTTGGCTCACTACCGAGAGCGCGTCGCCACGGGTCGAATCGAGTGAGTGAGCGCCGACTGCCGCTTCGACAGACGGTGCTCGACCTGCAGACGCCCGGCGAGAACACGCTCAACGACTGGTTCGCGATTGGCGATTCCGTCTCGACGATTCGGATCTGCCTGGAAGATCCTCGACACAACGCCCTGGCCGCGGCGCTCATCGTGCTGGACTCCTATCTCTCTCTGGCTGGAGGGGACACAGCGCGCGTTGACGAGCGATTGCTCGTCGAGGGCGGCGTTGACGTCGATGGACGTGAGGGAGCGACGGCCGCCGAACATCTCTGCATTCCACGGCTGCCCAAGGGCGCGCAGACCGCAATGGCGGCCGCAAAGGCGAATCCGAAGGTCAGCGCCGCTGCCCGTCTGTCGCTCAACGGCGACGCCGCCGTGATGCTGGTCGGCGTTGCTCCCTACCCGGTCCGGGCACGACAGATTGAGTCGGTCGTGCGCGGCCGGACTCTGAATGACCAGGTCATCGATCTCGCCGCGCAGACGGCGCGTTCGGAAGCACAACCCTACGGCGTCGGCGATCTGACCGATACAGCTGCGGTCGACGATGTCGAAGACGCAGTACGTCGGCTCTTCCGGCGTCTCCGCGACCGCTTCGATACCGACCAGCTACAAGTCCAGCCCAATGAACGCCGCCATCCTCCTCGCCGCCGGTGAGTCGACCCGGATGGGTCGCCCGAAACAGTTGCTCGACTGGCATGGTCGGCCGCTGGTCGTTGCGCAGATCGAGACCCTGCTCACTGCCGGCTGTCGGCCCGTCGTCGTGGTGCTCGGCGCGCACGCAAACAGCATCCGCCCGGTCCTGCCCTCACGATCGGTGGTGCAGGTGACGACCAATCGCAACTGGCGCGAGGGGCGGGCATCCTCAATTCGGGCCGGCGCACGCAGCGTCCCGGCTGCTGCCGAGGCGGTGGTTGTCACTTCGGTCGACCAACCGACCGAACCGTCGGTGATTGAGGAGCTCCATCACGGGCTGGAAGCAGCCCAGGATGCGCTCATCGCGGTCCCACGACACGACGGGCGCAACGGACATCCGCCAATGTTTCGTTCCGAGTTGCTACCTGAGCTGAGTTCCGTGAGCGAACGTCAACAGGGACTTCGACAAGTCAGACGGCGGCATGCGGAGCGGACTATCTTCGTGGAGATGGACAATCCGATCGTGACGATTAACCTCAACACGCCCGAGGAGTACCGTCGCGCGCTCGAACTCCTCTAAAC
>VXTH01000135.1:0-3715 GCA_009837565.1 Chloroflexota bacterium
CCTGCGTCGGGATACAGAACGACCACTCGCACGTCATCGGCCACGACCGAGCTCAAGTCGGACAGTTGGCTGATGAAATCGTCGGATAGCGTGTCGCCGCCGCTGATCACGGCGATGTCGTCGTAGCGCTCGAGGCTCAGCTGGGACAAGGCGGACATCCAGTCGGTCGTCGTTGTGCGTCTAAGTCAGTCAGTGTACCGAAGCCCTGGGAACAAGCTGCAAGCGCTGCGTCCGGCTGGTTGCAGAGGCCTTCGATGCCGATTCGATCTGCTCACGGTCACGGAGTAGCGGCAAGTACCGGTCCTTGAGCCAGGCATCGGTGAGCGGTCCGTTGGCGTGCAGCGGATCGTGGATCTGTTCCCCGGCGAGGGCAAACTGAGCCTGTGGCGGATCGCTCATTTCGACAATCAGTCTGAGCGCCGGGATCGCCGTTGAGGACTCGAAATGGCGCAGGCCGAGCACGCCGGACTGTGAAATGGTGTCGGCCTCGCCGCCATAAGCAAACGGGCCCGGGGAGAGCAAGGAACCGATCACCGGAGCGTCGGAGAGGCTGTGCTTGAGGATCAGGTGGCGACAGCGACCCCAGGTCCAGGTGGTGCGGTCCGATCCGAACCGCCGCCGCAACACATCGACTGCGCGGGTGTGAGCTTCTGCCAGGCGTTCCCCTGCCGCCTCCGGATTGGCGGCGATTCGCTTGAGCACCCACGAGGTGGCATGAGCAGCGAAGATGTCCAGGGTGGGAATAGCCAGCAATGGCGAGAGGAGATCTCGGCCGGACGCTCCCAACAAGTCGGTCAATTCGATCCGCCGATATTCAATCAACGTCGCAGCGACGATGGCAGCGGTGACTGAACTGGCGTTCATTTCCCCGTCCCATTCAGTGATCGAGTTATCGGGAAGATGGCGAGCGAACTCCCGCAGCGGCAACGAGGTCTTGTCGGACTGGATGGCCGCGAAGGTCTCTGTGGTGTGCGGGCCCGTCTCATCAAGCAGCTCGCGAATGCGAGCCGCCCGGGCAGGATCGAGATACTCCGCGCCGAAACAGCTTTCGTCGAATGGGGAGAGCGGAGCATTGGCGCTGACCACGACGCCGCCGGGTGGATCGACGATATGCGGCAGCTCGTCGCCGCTCAGCGCCCGAGTAGGCGCGCCGCCGAGATCGATTGGGGCCCAGCCGGCAGCCGGGAATCTCAGCGTCGCCATGTCGCCTGCGGGAACGTCGGCGCTGACCCGCAGCCCGACGCGTTGCTGGTCGGCATAGGCATAGCAGAGGTTGAAGTCGGCCATGTCGCCGGTCGCTGCGCTGAACTCATCCCAGTCGCGAGCAGAGAGCATGTCGGCGATTCCGCCGCCGCCGTGACGCGGCGCGAGGATTCGCGAATGCAATGAGATGGCACGGCGCCCGTTCCAGCGTCGATTGATGTCGGAGGACAGAATGTCGCTGACGATGGGGCCGTTCACGGATTCGCGCAGCGTGATCTGCTCGTCCGGGTGCCCGCGAACGTGGATCGTCTCATTGTGCTGAGTGATGTCAACCCATCCGTCAGGGGTCAGTGACTTGCTTCCGTCGTCCGAGAGTTGTTCGACGACGGCGACATTCATCGACATCATGGCGGCCGTCGGTCCCCAGGCAATGTGATCGTTGAAGCCCCAGACGATGCCGGGCAGGCCGGGGACGCTGGCGCCGGCGGCATTGAACTGGGGACAGTGCAGATGGACGAAGTAGGTGTGTGGAGGCGTCACCGGGTTGAGGTGCGGGTCGCAGGCGAAGAGCGGCACGCCATTCGCGGTGTGGCGTCCATCGACGGCCCAGTTGTTGGAGGCGCCGCGTTGCAATCCCAACAGCTCGGACACTGCCCTGGCGCCTGCGATCAGCGGATCGGCGAGCTCGCCGTACTGAGCGTCGGGAGGGACGGCGGACGCCGTATCCGGGGATAGCGGCGGATCAATCTCCTGCAGGGCATCGATTCCCGCTACCTCGACAATGCGCGCGCGAATCAGTTGTTGCTCCCAGGCGGGAGAGAGCAGAATCGACAGCAGTTTTCCCCAGGCGACGCTGTCGGCCGGTGACCACGGCCCGATTCGGTCGCCCAGCATTTGCGCTTCAAATGGTCTTGGCGCACGAGCTATCGCGGCATTGATGCCGGCGATGAAGGGAAAGAGTTGGTCTCGTCCTCGGGTAGGAGTCTCGTCCCAGGCCCGCTCGGAAGCGCGTCCGATGCCCAGGGTCCGGCAGAAACGATCGACGGGCAGCGCGGCTGGACCGGCGATCTCGGCCAGGCGGCCCATCGCGGCGCGACGGCTCCACTGCATTTGCCAGAGTCGATCCTGGGCCTGCACATAGCCGAGCGCGAAGAGCGCGTCAGCGGCCGATTCCGCAAAGCAATGCGGGATATCGAACCGATCGCGAATGATCTCGACGGAGGAGTCAAGGCCAGCGACGGCCGTCCTGCCGCGCCGCTTGTGGGTTTGCGGCATCTGCAGGGCGTTGGCGACGGTTGTGCCGGCGAGGGCGCGCAGCAGCGACCCACCCTGGCGCAGGGAGAGGGACAACGCGCGCCAATCGACGCCCAGCATTTGATCGAAGCCGGATGCGCTCATGGCCTGAGCGTACGCGGTCATAGAATGAATGCCGAAGACCTCGCTGCGAACTGGTCAGTTCAGGGGTGGAGGCGGGCATGGATCTTGAGCTTGAGGGCAAACGAGCGTTGATTACGGGCGCTTCCGAAGGAATCGGCCTGTATTGCGCGCTGTCGCTGGCGGCCGAGGGCGCTGACATATCGATCTGCTCGCGCCGGGCCGAGGCGCTCGAACAGGCGGCGGCACGGATTGAAGCAGCCGGCAACGGGCGAGCGCACTGGACCGCGGCCGACCTGGGCGATCCCGACGCCGCAGACCACGCGGTCGCGGGCGCCGTCGAGACGCTGGGCGGCCTCGACATCCTGATCAACAACATGGGCGTCTCGCTACGCGGAGAGGGCGACGAGGTCTGGCAGGACATGTTCGACCTGAATCTGATGGCGGCTGTGCGCACGACCCGGGCGGCATTGCCGCATCTGGCGGCGGCCGCGTCGGGCGAAGACGCCGACAGCTCGTCAATCATTCACATCGGCTCGATCTTCGGACGCGAGGCGGGCGGCTCGGCTCAATACAACGCCATGAAGGCGGCCATGCACAGTCATGCCAAGTCGCTGGCGCTCGAGCTGGCTCCGCAAAACGTTCGCGCCAATGCGGTCGCGCCTGGCTCAATAGCGTGGCCGAACTCCCGCTGGCAGACGCGTTACGAGTCTGACCCGGAGGGCATCCAGCGCAGCGTGCTCGACACAATCGCGTTCAATCGATTCGGGCGACCGGAGGAGGTGGCCGACGTGGTCGCCTTCCTGGCATCGCCGAGGGCGAGCTGGGTGACCGGGGCCTGCCTCAACGTCGACGGCGGTCAGACCCGCTCCAACATCTAGACTGGCCAGCACGGACAGCGGCGGGAGAGCGTCATGGCCGAACATCGCTACGAGCACAGCCGGACTCGCCTCGGTTCACTGCCCTCGCGCGCCTGGGACACGATGGGTCCGAGGATGCTGCGGCCGCTGATCGGCGGGGCCGTCGGTGCGGCGATCGTGGTGCTCTTCCTCGCGATCCGCGGTGGCACGGCGGTTGAGTTGAATGAACTGACCGGCACGGCCTGGGGCGGCTGGAGCCGTCACGCCGACGTGCATTT
>VXTH01000135.1:3725-10128 GCA_009837565.1 Chloroflexota bacterium
CGTGCATTTGCTGATCGTGGTCAACGCGGCGGTCGCGGTCGCGATTGCGGTCAACTTTGCCGCCGAGTGGATCCACAATTGGATTTACATTTCGCTGGCGGTGGTGAGCGCCGGTGTCATGATCGCGCTGCGCCAACTCGCCGGGATCGATGGCGCGGGCGGCAACATCCTGCTCGGTCTGATCGCACTCTTCCTGTTGGCGGGAGTCGCCATCGCCGCCTGGGACGTGCGCTCAATCGGCCGCCGCAGCGGGTACTGAGACCCTCCTGAGTGGAGGTCTTCCTGCGAGCCAGTCGATCAGTCCTCAGTGACCTCGGTGACCGAATCGCGGCGGGTGATCGCGAGGTGGGACATTGGCGAGCCGGTATCGGCGGCGCCATGGAAGTGATCCTCGCCGGCCGGGATGATGGCGAAATCGCCGACGGAGATGGTGTGCTCTTCGTCGGCGGTGCCGACCTTGCCGATGCCCGAGACGACGTAGAGCATCTGCTCGGACGTGTGCGTGTGCATCTTGGTCCGAGCGCCCGCGCCGAACTGGACGATCGCCAGGTTGAAGTCTGCGTCGTCGGCCGCGTTCTGGCCGCCGATGGAACCGGCCAGCGCTCGGACCCAGACGTTGCCGCCAGTGAATATCGGGGCGTTGGCCTGGTTGGTGTCGCCGTCGGATGATTTTGTGACTCGCATTCGATTCCGCCTTTCTGGTCTTCTTCGTGATGAGGATTGCTAGCTATTGGCTGCGATGAACGCCTGGATGCGCTGCCAGGCGTCGTTGCAGGCGTCGACGTGTTCGTCGTACGTGCGGTCGAAGAAGCTGTGCGGAGCGCCTTCGTACGTGATGATCTCTCGCGTTATGCCGCCCGCCTGGAGCGCGGCGTCCCACTCGGCGACGGCTTCGGCCGGGATGCTCTCGTCCGCTCCGCCCATCAGGCCGAGGATGGGGCACTCGATCTCGGAGACAGTGGCCGAGGGCGCAGGCGCGCCATTGAGGCCCTCGGCCGTCGGGCGGCCGTAGAAGCCGATCGCTCCGGCGAGTCCGTGACCAGATGAAGCCTGCAGCCAGCTGTTGCTGCCGCCGAAGCAGAAGCCGACGGTGAAGACGGCCCGGTCGGGGTCGTTGGCGCGCAGCACGGCGACGGCGGCCGCAGTGTCGGCGACGATGCCCTCGGCGGTCGTGCTGCGCACGTGCGGCCAGAAGTCGAACTCGGCGTCGCGCTTGGCGTTGCCGGCGGTGCGGCCGAAGTAGTCGATCGCGACGGCGTCGACGCCGACCTCGGCGAAGCGGATGGCGAGTTCCTCGTAGAAGCGGAAGAGCCCGCGCACGTCGGGCAGGACCACCATGGCTGGGCCGGTCGGTGATTCCGCGCGAGCGTGGAAGGCGGCGAACTCGGTTCCGTCGGAGGCGGTCAGGGTCAGGTCTTCAACGTCGACGGCTGCTCCGGCGATCGGCGTGATGGCGGGCAGCGCTTCGTATCGGTGGCACATGTTGGGTGTCCTCTCTGGCTGTCTGGTTCAGCGCTGCGAGGATAACCCCCCGCAGGTGTCGGCAAGTGGCGGAACGCGATCAAATCACTCCGGATTCGCGCAGTTCGGCCCGTGCTGCTTCGTCAATGCCCAACAGATCGCCATAGATCTCGTCGTCGTGCTCGCCTCGGTTGGGAATCGGGGCGGTCAGTGCGGCCTGGGTTCGGGCCATCTTCCAGGGGGTGCCGGTGTACAGCGCGCCGCCACGGAGCGGTTCGGCGGCATCGGCGCTGAGGTCGAGGTTGGCGTTGGACATGGCGGCGTAGTCGTCATCGATCAACAGCGCTGTCGGATCCATCATTGGGAAGGCGGGTACGCCCACGCCCTGCAACTGGATGCTCAGTTCCATCGCGTCGTAGTTGCGCGTCCAGTTCGAGACGGCGGCGTCGAGCGCGTCCTGATCGTTGAGGCGGCCACGCATGGTCGACCATTCCGGTCGATCCAGATGCGGTGCGATGCCACAGAGCGCAGACCACTCGTCGTCTGAGCGGACCACGACGGCCAACCATGAGTCCTCGTCCTGTGCCGGATAGACGCCGTGCGGCGCCATCGCCGAAGCTCGATTGCCCTGCGGGCCGGCGTCGCGTCCGTTGAGCAGCCAATCCATCAGCGGTCGCGCCGCCCGCTGCAGCGTGGCCTCGCCCTGGGCGAGGTCGATGAACTGACCTCGTCCCGTGCGCTCGCGATACTCGAGCGCCGCCAGCACGGCGATGAAGGCATGCCCGGCGGCGGTCGGGTCGAGGTCGGCGGTGTCTTCACGCGGTTGGGGGTCGTCCGGGTAGCCCAGCAGTGACTTGAGCCCGTAGAGCGCGGCCAGGGATGGCCCGTAGGTGACCAGGTTGCGCCAGGGACCCTCGGTCGCGCCCGACGCCGAGAGCGCGACTATGATGATCCGCTGATTGACCTCGGCGAGCACGTCGTAGGACAGCCCCAGCGAGGGCATCACGCGCGGGGAGAAGTTCTCGAGGACGATGTCCGATCGCTCGACGAGTTTGAGGTAGAGGTCGCGGCCGCGAGGGTCGCCGAGGTGGATGGCAATCGACTTCTTGCCCCGGTCGAGGCCGTGGAAGGCGCGTGGATCGTCGGCGGACGTCGAACCCCGGTCGCCGCCGATCGAACCGACCGGAGCCCGCTGCCCGCCAATGGAAACCCCGGACAGTCGGTGGGGCGCGCCGACTTTGATCACTTCAGCCCCGAGGTCGGCAAGGAACATACCCAGCAAAGGCCCCGCCCAGACATGGCCATGGTCGAGGACTCGGAGTCCAGTCAGGGGCGGCATGGTTTGGGAGTCTAGGTTGTGTTCGCCTTTCGTGTTGGTCGGTTGGCGCTTGCCGGTTTCAGGTTTCGGCAAGAATTTTTTCTCGGGGCAGAACAGCGCGCGATCCCGCACAAAACACTGGAAATCGTGCGTTTGGGCTTTCAGGTTCTTTCAGGTTCTTTCAGCCTTTTCTGTTCGGATTTGTTCGATGTTGGACGATTGTGTTCGGATGTGGACGGCTCTGGACGGCCTTGTGCGCGTATGAGCGGGACGGTTCGGGTGTGGTCGGAGAGGTCGGGTGGGTCATGATCACGGTCCTTCGTCGGGAACGGGATTCAGTCTGAAACGATCGTAGGCGCACATGCGTTCTCGTGGGCAAGATCGGAAGTGTGAAGCTGCTAACAGACAACGGACTGTGCAGTTGTGGCGAGGTTCCCGCCTTCGCGGGAATGACGGAGTTGGGTGCGGGAGGAACGGCGGTGATGATCCGTGGTTGTCGGAGCCTGTGAGGGGCTAGCCTGCAGCGAGGAGCTTGAGCTATGCGCATTACGTTCTGTGGGTCGGGAGCGGGGGCGGCGGTAAATCCGAGGCGGGGAGCTGCTTCGATTCATCTGGCTCATGGGGATGCTCGGATGCTCTTGGATGCGGGGCCGGGGTTCATGGAGCGGATGGCGGAGTCGGACCTTGATCCGGACACCGTTTCCGGCGTGGTCCTCTCTCATCTCCATTTCGACCATGCGATGGGGGTCGTCGAGCTGTTTACGCGGTTGATCTTCCGTCGCGGCGATCCGGTGACTGTCTTTGGACCTCGCGACACCGACACCTACATCGAGGCGGCGCTGGCCTTCGCTCGGGTCAACACGATCAGCAATCGGGCGCTCGAGTGGCTGGACGGGGTCTCGGTCGAGCTGACCAGTCCTGGCGATGAGCGCGAACTGGGTGCGATGCAGGTGCGCACGGTCGAGGTGCCGCATGTGCCGTATCTGGAGTGCCTGGCGCGCCGGTTCGAGGCGGGCGGGCGGACACTGGTGTATTCGGGCGACACGACGTACGCGCCCGACGCGCTGGTTCCGCTGGCTGACGGCGCCGACGTGCTCGTGCACGAGGGGTTCAGCGAGGCGGCCCTGGAGCGGATGGCCGAGTCGATGTCGGAATCAGCAAGAGCAGGCCTGTACGCCGGCATGAAGGCGTCACACTGCGAGGCGCAGAATGCCGGCCGAATCGCGCGCGAGGCGGGAGTGCAGACTCTGGTTCTGACGCATCTGTTGCCCGAGGAGCGCGACGATGATCTGGTCGCTGATGTGCGGAGGGCGTTCGACGGCACGATCGTGATCGCATCGGACGGTCTGTCCCTGGAAATCTGAGGTCGGCGGTGCACGTACGCGAACTGACGCTCATGGTCGGCACCGACCAGATTGAAGCCATGACCCGCTTCTACGGCGCGACTCTGGGGCTTGAACGGGTCGCGAGGTATCGCGACCCGGTGTTCGAGGCGGCCGGCGGGTTCATCCGGCTGCTCGACCACTCGGAGATCTCGGGGCCGACGCAGGAGCCGGCGCGAATGCAAATCAATCTGTTTGTCGACGATGTGTCCAGCGAGTTTCGTCGGGTGATTTCGGCGGATCCGGATGTCGGAGTGCAGCGAGAGCCTGAGCGCGAATCCTGGGGCGGTGAAGTCGCTACTCTGCTCGATCCGGACGGCAACTTTGTCCAGTTGCTCGAACTGCTGTAGTACCGGCATCTGTCGGGCGCCCTGGACAGCGGGCACGTCGGGAGGAAGGAGAGCAACGTGGAAGCGATCATCATCGTTGTGGCTGTTGTCGCGGTCATTGCGATCGCCCGCTTCCTGTTCTCCGGCAGCGACAGGGACGCAGAGAGGCGGAGCGAGGAGCGGGCGCAGCGGCACGTGGACGATGACATCATTCCGTTGGTTGGCCTGGGGATCATCGGCGTCGAGCTGTTTGAGGAGGACTTACCGTTTGGTCCGGACGAAGACCTCACCGAGTTTGCCGATGACTGGGACGAAGAGGACGACCTGTTCAGGTAGGCCGCCAATCTGTCGGTCGAGAGACCGGGCACGTTGCAGACGAGTGCAGGGAGCAATTGCATGGCTCGAACGATTTCAGCCAGCGAGACGATTGATCGGCCGGCCGATGAGGTATGGGCCGTCATTACGGACTGGCCCAACGCGGTCCATTGGATGAACGGGATCGAGTCGATGTCGATTGAGGGAGAGCCGGTCGAGGGCGCGTGGGTCCACTTCTTCACTCGGGGGCAAGACCGTGAATCGGTGGTTGTGCGCTGCGAGCCTGGACGGTCGGTGACGCTTCGCTCGCAACAGGGCGGCGTGACGGCTGACTACACGTACTCTGTGGAATCGGCCGGGGAATCGAGCTCTCGCGTCGGTCTTGAGGCGGAGTGCCGCTTCAGCGGCTGGAGGTATCTGCTGCTGGGGCCGTTGATTAGATTTGCGATTCGGCGGACGGATGGTGGTCAGATTGCGGCGCTGAAGCGGGTGATCGAAGGCGGGTAGTGGTGGGGTTGCGGGCGGACACAGGGAACCCCCCTCTGCCTACGGCATCTCCCCCCGCTGCGCGGGGGGAGAACGAGACGGGAAGAGAGCGCGTACTAGCGGATGAAGGCGGGGGCGTCGTCGTTGTCGGCGGCGATGATGGCCATGTCGTCGGCGTTGAGGTCGTCGAGCTCGCCCTTGCGATAGGCGTCGTAGAGGTTGAAGAGCTCCGACTTGTGCGGCCGCTTGCGGCCGATCGGGCACTCTTCCCAGGCCTCGTAGTCTTCGTCGCAGTAGCCGAGCCGGCGCTCGCCGCACTTCGGTTGCAGCTGGCGTCCCAACTCCGGCGCGACCTTGACCACCTCGGCCCGCATCAGCGAGACGACCTTGCGGAACTCCCACTGGGCCCGGGTGCAGAGACGCAGGTCGGAGATGTGCAGCAGCGAGGCGAAGTTGACGGTGATCTTGAAGTTGGTGTTGGTCGCGTTGGGCAGCAGGAAGCGGGCATCCTCGGCTGGGACGCCGGCCTCGACCATTTTCTCGTAGAGCGCACCCGCCTGGGCAAAGAGCGCGGTCATATCGTCGCCGAGACCAGCACGCTCGACCGTCTTCGGCACCGTATAGGGGAAGGCGCCTCCCTTGTAGGTGACGTAGCGCTGGCTCTGTTGCTCGAAGCTGATCCCGATGCGATGGCGCACGAACTGGTGCGAGAAGGCGCGCGAGACCCCCGAGATGCCGAACTCGAAGTGGACCTGCTCGAGCGGCGACATGTGGCCGGTCATCAGGCGTGCTTCGACGAATTCGAGCATTTTTTCCTGGGAGATGCGCTCGTCATCAATGCGATCGAGGACCTGTTGCGGCGTCAGTGCGGAGTAGCAGACGCGGTACGCCATGTAGAGGGCGCGAATCGGGTCCTTCGTGTGATCGATCAGCTTGACAGAAATGGTCACTTGAGCAGGCTATGACAATGGGATCGTTCAGATGGCATTCTTTATGTCACCCTGTTCGACGGGCGAGTCCGGCTCAGATGTGGCGAGCCGTGGTCCATGGCTGCCAGCCGCTTTTGCGCCAGATTCGCAGGGCGTAGCGGGCGTTGTAGAGCGGTCGGAGGG
>VXTH01000298.1:0-3771 GCA_009837565.1 Chloroflexota bacterium
ACAGGGAGCTGACCAACCAGCAGAGGCGGGCGCGGATTCCGGCGTGATTGAATTCGGCCATCGCGAGGGACTGCCGTTCGCCAGGAACGTGGTCGGCGATCCCGAAGCGCCGGTGCTGATTGTCGAGTACTCCGATTTCCAGTGACCAAGTTGCCGCCGATTCGCGGCTCAGGCTGAGCCGCAGATTATGGAGGAACTCATTCACAGCGGCATCGCCCGGTATGAGTACCGGCATTTCATCATCTTCGGGTCCGCTTCGCAGTTCGCCGCGATGGCGACCGAATGCGCGGGTGATCAGGGCGCCTGGTGGGAGTTTCACGACGCCTATCTGCTCGACGCCCAGGCACGCAGCTTCACGCGGGCGGGTGCGATTGACCTGGCCAAGGACAACGGTCTCGACGTTGCTCGGTTCACCCAGTGCATCGACAACGAGGACCATCGCGACCGCATCCTCGAGATGCAGCGGCATGCGCGCTCCGTCGGGATCAGCGGAACGCCGACGTTCAGAATCAACGGACAGCCCGCCGCCCGTTCACTGAGCGGAATCATCGAGCAGGTGCGCGCCGCCGCCGAAGCCGTAGAGAACCAGGAGGGCAGCTGATGACGATCCGAATGGCCACGCTCCCTGGCATGCTCCCAGCCACGCTCGTAGTCGCGCTTCTGGCCGCCCTCGGGCTGATCCTCGCCGCCTGTTCGTCGGGCGGGGATGTACCCGAGGCGGTGCAGGAATCAGCGGTCGCGGCGACTCAGAGCGACCAACAACAGGAAGAGCAGCCGGCGACGTCGTACCGGGCGGGCCAGAGCGAGACGGCTGAGGATGAGGCCGCAGAGCAATCGTCTCCTGCAGAAGCCGAGCAGGAACGCGAGGTGGTCGACGACGCCGGCCAGACCGACGCGCCCGAGCAACAACAGGCAACGGAGGTCGAGCTGCAGGCGTCGCAGCAGACCGAAGAAGCTGAGTCCGAAGATGAGCCCTCGTCCGACGCTGAAGCTGAGCCGGAGGCGATGGTCGGCCAGATCATTGAGACGGGACATCGGGCTGGGTTGTTCGCGGTCCGCAACATCGTCGGCAATCCCGACGCGCCGATCGTGATCACCGAATACTCGGATTTCCTTTGAGGAAACTGCCGCAGGTTCGCGGCTCAGGTTGAGCCGCGCGTGATCGACGAACTGGTGCGCACCGGACTGGCGCGTTTCGAGTATCGGCACATTCTCAATCACGGTCCGCCCTCTGTGGCCGCGGCGTTGGCCACTGAGTGCGGCGGCGATCAGGGCCGCTGGTGGGACTTCCACGACCACTACATGACCACACAGGACTTCAGCCGCGACGGAGCCGTCGCGCTGGCCGCGTCGCTCTCGCTGGACACGGAGCAGTTCGCTCAGTGCCTGGACAACGAGGTTCACCTTGAGTTGGTCGAAGGACAGCATCGAGCCGCCGCACAGGCAGGGTTCAACCGGACGCCGACGATCCGGATCAATGGTGAGGGCGGGGCGGTCAACGACGCGCTGATCGAGCAGGTGCAAGAGCTCGCAGCACGATTGCAGGCAGAGGAAGGCTGACCATGCCCAGACCACGAACCTGGACAGGGGCGCTCCTCATCGCGCTCACAGCGTTGCTACTCGCGTCTTGCGCCGGCGGAACCGGCGAAGAAGGGCAGGTCGCATCGCAAACGACAGCGGCCCAGGAGTCGACGGCAACCGATCAGGAAGCTCGAGTGCAAGTGGTCCGTGCTCGGGGCACACTTGGCGATCCCAACGCGCCGGTGGTGATCCAGGAGTACTCCGACTTCCTTTGAGGCGGCTGCCGTCATTTCGCGACCCAGGTTGGGCCGCGCATCGAGGAAGAGCTGGTCGCCTCGGGTCTGGCCCGCTTTGAGTATCGGCACATCATCAATCATGGCGCCGCCTCCGAGATGGCCGCGCTGGCGACCGAATGCGCCGGCGACCAGGACCACTGGTGGGAGTTCCACGACTACTACTTCGAGGGTCCGAGTCGCGACGCCTATACGCGCGACGGAGCGGTCGCCGTCGCGGCTGAATTCGGCCTCGACGCCGACCAGTTCGCCCAGTGCATCGACGACGGTGCCCACCTCGACCGGATCTATCAGCAGCACACGGACGCGGTCTCGCAGGGCCTGGCCAGTACGCCCACCGTAGTGATCAACGGCGAACGCGGCCCGACCCGGGCCGACGCCCTCATCGAGTTGGTCAAGGAGTTGGCCGAGGGCTAGCACCGCTCTCCGGAGAATGCCAGCGGCTGTTCATTTCAGGGTCTGCTTCGGGGATCGCTAGTCCCCAGCAATGGCCGAGCGAGCCGTCTCGCAACGCTCGATGAATGCGACTGTCTCCTCCACGAAGCGTTCAGCCTCTGTGACGAGCGGCGCGTGGCCCGACTCCTCAAACGTTCTCAGCTTCGCGTTCGGAATCTCCCGAGCCATGAACTCAGCCGCCGCATGTGGACAGATCGGATCATGTCGGCCGGGAAAGATTGCGACCGGGATTGCGATGCTGGACAGCGTGGCTTCCAGGTCGCACGTGGCCCTCGAATGCTGCGACCCCTCCCAGCACGCCTCGGTCGACGATCTGAACTGCTCCCCCCACACCTCGCGCGGCGGCGCGCTCTGATCGGGAGGCGTCAACGCTTGTCCGCCGAAGTTCGGAGAGGGCGGCCCAGCGACGAGAATGGCCTGACCCACGCGACCTGATCCGTGCCGATGCAGGTAAGCCAGCGTCGTCCGCACGCCCAGCGACCAGCCCATCATGGTGATGTTTTCGTAGCCTCGTTGCTCGATGAACGCCGCCTGGTCGTCGGCGAACTGCTCGATGCTGTACATCGATGAATCGTCCGGCGAGTCAGACGGCGGACGCCCGCGATGGTTGAGCACTGCGCAGCGAAATCGGTCAGAGAGCGCATCCATCAGACCCGCGTACAGCGAGGCATTGCCCTGCGTGCCATGAACGAAGACGATCGTCGGCGCATCAGGATCAACCGGTCCCTGTTCGTGATAGAAGAGCTGTAGTCCGTTGATCTCAGCAAAGGGCATGGGTCGGCGTTTCGTTAGGCTTCCACTGTCTTTGGTAGGGAGCATGCTATGACCTCAATCTGGGATCTGGACACGCCGGCGCTGCTGGTCGATCTGGACGCGCTCGACCACAACGCCTCGCTGATGGCGCAACGCTGCGCCGACGCCGGCATCAACTGGCGCCCGCACGTCAAGGCCTGTAAGGCGCCCGCGATGGCACTGAGGTTGATCGACGCCGGCGCCGTCGGCGTGACATGCGCCAAGGCGTCGGAGGCGTTGGCCATGGCCAACGGCGGAATCACCGACATCTTGATCGCCAACGAAGTCGTGGGAGAAGGGAAGGTCGCGCGGCTGGTCGAAGTCGCCAGACTGGCGACCCTCTGCGTCGCGGTTGACGACGCCGCCAACATCCGCCAGATCTCCGCAGCGGCCGATTCGGCCGGGGTCACAATTGATCTGCTGGTCGACATCGACGTCAATCTGCACCGCTGCGGGGTCACGCCCGAGGAAGCGTCGGCCCTCTGCGCGCTGATTGCCGACATGCCGGCGGTCCGACTCCGTGGTCTGATGGGCTACGAAGGTCATGTGATGGGACTGCCGGAGGAGGAAAAGGAACGCGAGACCGCGGCATCTGCGTCGATCCTCGCGCGTGCTCATGATTTGTGCCGGGCCGACGGACATGAGATCGAAGTGCTCTCCGGAGGCGGCAGCGGCAACTATCGCAATGTTCTCAAGCATGGCAACCTGC
>VXTH01000298.1:3781-10003 GCA_009837565.1 Chloroflexota bacterium
GGCTGGCGGTGCGTCGGGCTCAGTGCCGAGCACACCCACCTCTCGCGCGACGACGGCGATGCACTGAGGATCGGCGACCGGGTCGAGATGATTCCGCACTACTCAGACAGCACGGTGCTCCTGCACCGAATGCTCCACGCGCATCGAGCCGGTGTGGTCCAGGAGGCGTGGGAGATCAGCGGATCCGGCGCGCTGCAGTAAGCCGCCGACCGCTCGTCGCTTGCGATACCCTTCAATCGCTGAGCGGGAGGAGGCCGCCTGATGCTGTTATCGCCCTATCGCGTCCTGGATTTGACCGATCAGCGCGGCATGTTGGCCGGCCAGATCCTCGCCGACCTGGGCGCCGATGTGATCGCGATTGAGCCGCCCGACGGATCATCCGCGCGATCGGTCGGGCCCTTCGCCGGCGACGATCCCGGGCCCGATCGCTCGCTCTTCTGGTGGGTCTACGCGCGCAACAAGCGCGGCATCACCTGCAACCTCGACCATCCGGACGGTCAAGATCTGATCCGCCAACTCGCCGCCGGTGCCGACTTCGTCCTGGAGTCCGCCGACCCCGGCGCAATGCCTGCTCGTGGCCTGGGCTACGACGACCTGTCGGCGAATCATGACGATCTCATCTACACATCAATCTCCGCATTCGGGCAATCGGGCCCCAAAGCTGGATACCAGGCGACCGACCTTGTCCTCATGGCGGCCGGCGGTCCGCTGATTCTCTCGGGCGGCGCCGGCGAGGCGCCCGTCCGCGTCTCGGTGCCGCAGGCCTGGAGCCATGCCAGCGGCGAAGCGGCGATCGCAGCGATGGTCGCCCTGCGCGCGCGGAGCAGGATCGGCCGCGGACAATACATCGACATCTCCGCCCAGCAGTCTGTGGCCGCCGCCACGATGTCGGCCAATCTCGCCGCCTCGATCGGCGCGGCCGAGACGGCACGCGTCGCCGGCGGCATGGCCGTCGGACCGTTCACCGGCAAACTGATCTGGGAGGTCGCCGACGGCTACATCTCTCTGACCTTCCTCTTCGGCTCCGGCATCGGACCGTTCTCGCGTCGCCTCTTCGAGTGGATGTACGACGAAGGCGACTGCTCGCTCGAGGACCGAGACCTCGACTGGATCGGCCTCGGCGCGGAGTTCATCTCCGGCGCGCGACCGCTCTCCGACTGGGCCCGGCTGATGGAGGTCGTCGGAGAGTTCTTGAAGAAACGCACCCGCGGCGAATTGTTCGCTGAAGCCCAGTCGCGCTCGCTCCTGATCGTCCCGGTCACGACGGTTGACGAAGTCGCCAACTCCGAACAGTTCGAGGCCAGGGAGTTCTGGCGCGAGCACGAGATGCCCGGCTGGCCCGACCCGGTTCGGTTCCCCGGGCCGTTCGTCAAGCTCTCCGACAACGAGATTGAGTACCGACGCCGTGCGCCAGCGCTTGGCGAACACAACGCCGAGGTCTACGCGGAGCTCGGACTCGACGACGACGCGCTGAGCGACCTGCGGGAACGTGGGGTGATCTAGATGACAACGCTCAACAACGCTCCCGGAATCCCGGCTGAGGGTGCACTCGCCGGACTCAAAGTGCTCGATCTGATGTGGGTCGTAGCCGGACCAACGGCGACCCGCGCCATGGCCGACTTCGGGGCGACGGTGGTCCGCGTCGAATCGGCCAACCGGATCGAGACGGCGCGTGGGATTGGTCCCTATCACAACAACGGGCAGGGACCGGACCACTCCGGGCTGTTTGGCAACATGAACGTCAACAAGCTCGGACTGTCGCTGAACCTCGGCACTGCCGAGGGCCGCGATGTCCTGCTCGACCTGATCAAGTGGTGCGACGTCCTGACCGAGTCGTTCTCGCCCCGCGCCATGCGCGCCTGGGGCATGGACTACGAGTCACTCAAGCAGATCAAACCAGAGCTGATCATGCTCTCGACCTGCCTCTTCGGACAGGAAGGGCCGCTCTCTCGCGTTGCCGGATTCGGCACCATGGGCGCGGCAATCGGCGGCTACATCGCGCTCGCCGGCAATCCCGGCGGCTCGCCGATCGGGCCCTATTCGGCCTACACCGACTATCTCTCGCCCCGGTTCGCCTTGCCCACGATCCTCGCCGCGCTCGATCACCGCGATCGGACAGGCGAGGGACTCTACATCGACCAGGCACAGGCGGAGTCATCCCTGCACTTCATGAGCACGGCGCTGCTCGACTACCACGTCAACGGACGCGTGCCGCAACTCGTGGGCAACGCTGACCCCGACATGGCGCCCCACGGTTGCTATGCCGCATCCGGCGACGACGATTGGGTCGCCATCGCTGCGCGCGACAATGGCGACTGGGCCAACCTCTGCTCCGCTATGGGCATGGGCGAGTTGACCTGCGACGACCGTTTCGCTGACCTCGCCGCGCGGCGGGCGAATGAGGACGAGCTCAACGGCATCGTTGCAGCCTGGACCGCCGAACACGGCGCGGTCGAGATCGAGTACATGCTCCAGGCCTTCGGCGTGCCGGCGCACGCGGTCTCGAACAGCTCGGCGGCTGTTGATGACCCGCAAATGCGACATCGCGGACACTTCATCGCCATGGACCATCCCGAGCACGGCACGACGACCTTCGAGGCGGCCAAGGGTCAGATGACGGAGACGCCGCCCAGTTACCGCTCCGTCGCCCCGTCCATCGGACGCGACAACGACCTGGTGCTACGCGACATCCTCGGCTACGACGACGAACGAATCGCGGAACTGGCCATCGCAGACGCCCTCACCTAGGGCGTGTTCACATTGGGCCAACGAGCCCATCCAGGACTCCGCCAATTCCCCGCTCCCCCTTGCAGGGGGAGCTGCCGAAGGCTGAGGGGGTCCCACGCCCCATCGGCAAGTGCCTGAACTGCTCAGCAATCTTCTCGGCCACTCATAGGATCCAGCCCCTGGCTCTCTCTTGCCTCCGTAGTCCCGCACTCCGCCCGCGCCAATGGCGCTACGCGAGCTCCTCCCTCACTCACTGACAACTCCTCGACACACGAGTCCCTCCAGAAAGAACACAAGTTCTGTACATTGTCTCGAAGCACGTGAGCCACCGCATCATCCCACGACGCGGAAGCAATGAGAGGAGCCGTTCACCAATGCCTGTTGTCCCCACCATGCCGAACGCATCCGAACAGGCCCGAACACAGCGAACGCCTGCAGGGGTCCGAAGAAGGCTGAAGAAACCTGAAAAAAGCTGAAAAAAGCTGAACGTCCCGAATTCACGATCTCCAGCAAAACACGGGGGATCGTGACTGTATCTCGGCTGTTTCGTCCCTGAAAAAGTATTTCAGCTGAGACCTGAAAATCGCCTCCTACAAGCTCTACCATCCCTACGGTGCGCGTCGTGGGTCGCGCCTCTAGCAGGAGGTTCTGAAATGGCAGGACTACTGGACGGCAAAGTCGCCGTCATCACCGGAGCAGGCTCGGGCATGGGCCGGGCGACAGCCGAGCTGTTCGCCGAGGAAGGCGCACGCGTCCTGGTCATGGATCGCTGGGCCGACCGGGCCGAGGATGCTGCCTCGGGAATCGGGGACGCGGCCGTCGCCTTCACCGGCGACGTCTCCAAAGGCGAGGATGTCCAGGCGATGTACCACGCCGCCGTCGACGCCTTTGGCGGGGTCAACATCATCTACAACAATGCCGGCATCGGTAGCCGCGAAGACAACGTCCGCGACTGTCCCGAGGAAGTCTTTGACGAGATCATGGCGATTAACCTGCGCGGCGTTTGGCTGGGGATGAAGTACGGCATTCCCCACCTGCAGCGCGCGGGTGGAGGTTCGATCATCTCAACGGCCTCCGTTGCGGGACTCTCAGGACTGTAGGGCATCACCGCCTATTGCGCCTCCAAGGGCGGCGTGATCTCTCTGACCCGCACTGTTGCAGGTGAGTTCGCATCGTCGGGCATCCGCATCAACTGCATCTGCCCCGGCGCGATCGCGACCCGGATCGGCGACAACTCGCAAGGCCCCCAGGATCCCGCCCAGCTGGAACGGCGACGCGAGCGCAACGCCACAGCGCACCCGTTGGGCCGCTCGGGCGAGGGCAGCGACATCGCTCAGGCAGCGTTATTCCTCGCCTCCGATGAGTCATCGTTCATGACCGGTCAGGCAATCGTGGTTGATGGCGGCTGGACGGCTGTCGACGCACGTTGGGCCGATTTCGCCGGCTTCGACTTCTCGTAGCCGACCGGAGACTGCCTGAGAGGACTGGGCCATGGCGGATCGACTGACGGGCAAAGTCGCGGTCATCACCGGCGGAGCGTCCGGGCTCGGCGAAGCGTCAGCCCGGCTTTTCGCCTCGGAAGGCGCGCGAGTCGTGATTGCCGACCGCGATTCATCGCGAGGACCGATGGTGGCCTCAGAAATCGGCGACGCAGCCCGCTTCGTCGAGACCGACGTGCGCTCCGGCGAGGACGTGCAGGGCATGTTCGCAGTGGCCGACGAAACCTGGGGTCGCGTGGATGTGATCTACAACAACGCCGGGGTCGGTGGTCCCGAGGGTCGGGTGACAGAGTGTTCCGAGGAGCGATACGACCTGATCTCCGACGTCAACATCCGCGGCGTCTGGCTGGGGATGAAGTACGGAATCCCGCACCTGGAGCGCGCGGGGGGCGGCTCAATCATCGTCACCGCCTCGATCGCGGCAATCACGGGCGTGGCCGGTGTGTCGGCCTACTGCGCCTCCAAGGGCGCCGTGGTTGCGATGGTTCAGGCGGCCGCCGGCGAGTGGGCCTCGAAGCACATCCGCATCAACTGCATCCTGCCCGGCAATATTGCCACCGGCCAGGGTTCTCGCCATGAGGACCAGATCGAGCAGTCACGTGAGTTCATGGCTCAGTACAACCCGGTGCGCCGCTCGGGCGAGGCAATCGACATCGCCAACGCAGCGCTCTTCCTGGCTTCGGATTCATCGTCGCTTATCACGGGGCAGAAGTTGGTTGTCGACGGCGGCTGGACCAGCCTCGACGACCGCTACGTCCAGGTCATGGGACCTCAGTATTCGCAGGGATAGAGAGGAACAGTTCATGGCTGATCGATTGGCAGGCAAGGTGGCGGTGATCACCGGCGGCGCGTCGGGCATCGGAGAGGCGACGGCGCGGCTCTTCGCCTCCGAAGGAGCGAGGGTCCTGATCGCCGATCGCAACGCGGAGCGAGGACCATGGGTCGCTTCGGACATCGGCGACGCAGCGTTGTACGTCGAGACCGACGTGCGTAACGGCGAGGACGTGCAGGGCATGTTCTCGGCCGCCGACGAGGCCTGGGGCCGAGTCGACGTGATCTACAACAACGCCGGCGTCGGGCCACCCGAGGGCGGCATTCTCGAATGC
Source organism: Chloroflexota bacterium (assembly GCA_009837565.1). Lineage (GTDB taxonomy): Bacteria > Chloroflexota > Dehalococcoidia > Bin125 > Bin125 > Bin125. The sequence goes on from VXTH01000298.1 coordinate 9,114, forward strand.
GCGGAACATACCTACGACCTGGTCTCGGACGTCAACATCCGCGGGGTCTGGCTGGGAATGAAGTACGGCATCCCGCACCTCGAGCGCGCCGGCGGAGGCTCGATCATTGCGACGGCATCGGTCGCCGGGCTGGTAGGCCTGGCCGGAATGGCGGCCTACTGCGCATCCAAAGGCGCCGTGATCGCCATGGTCCAGGCTGCGGCTGGCGAGTGGGCCTCCAAGAACATCCGGATCAACTGCATCTGCCCCGGAGGTATCGCCACCGGCCAGGGCTGGCTCAGCGAAGAGCGCGTCGAACAGACCAGACAGGACTGGGCGCAGATGCACCCGATTGGAAGATCGGGCGAGGCGTTCGACATCGCCAACGCCGCGCTGTTCCTGGCATCCGACGCTTCGGCGCTGATCACCGGACAGAAGCTCGTGGTCGACGGCGGCTGGACCGGTCCCGACGCCCGCTACAACCAGTTCACCGGCCGCGACTGGAGGTAGCTCACGAGGCCGACCAGCGCGTAATCCGGTCGGGCGTCAGCTTCAGCAGAGGGCGCTCCTCCAGCGCCATCGACTCGTACTGCGGATACTTCGCTCGAAGCGCCGTGATCGCCGCGTTCGATTCATCAACATCCCACGTTGATGGCCACAACACAGTCGCCGGTCCGCGCAGCAGAATCCACCACAGTCGATCCCAGGTATCGTCATAGTTGTCGACCAGCAATGCGAACCTCGGATTGGACTCGATGTTCGTCAGCCGTCGAAGACGAAGTGTTGTCTTCGGTTTCTCGTCGATCGCGATGTAGACCGAGTCTTCAACAACCTGGAAGACCACGGGCTGCAGGTGCGGATCGCCCTCCGCCGAGGCTGTCGAAAGGTACCCGTGTCGCGCGGTCGCGAGC
>VXTH01000326.1:0-2270 GCA_009837565.1 Chloroflexota bacterium
CTGCGCAGCAAGCATCGCTGCGCAGTCGGGTGCTTGTTCGGCAGTTAGGCGGGGTAGTCCTCGTGGGCTGTGTCGAGCCACAGCTCCTCGACGATCTTGTGACCCTGGTGGGCAAACTGATAGCCATCCGGAATCACGTGGTACCACGGCCACGACGCCTCGTTTGAGACCGGGTTCATCACGCCCAGGCCCGGCGAGAGCGATTCCCAGCCGTAATCCGGGTGGATGCCTAGCTGCAACTCGACCATCTCCCTTGCCAGGACGCCCTTGTCCTCGAGGTCGAGGGTGATCTTCATTTCCTCGGCGATCGCGGTCACGCGAGGGTTCTCGTAGTTGTAGAAGTTGGCCGAACCGCCCGGCACGCGGCCGTTGAGCCAATAGCTGGTGGGGTCGAGGTCGGACGGTGGGTTGGTCCAACATGGGATCTGACCGGTCGAGGTGCCGTCTACCAGGCGTTGCAGCAGGATCGTGTATGGGTCGACGCTGATCTCGATACCAACGCCCAGACCCGACTCGTACATGTTCTTGGCCGTCTCGACGATGCCGGGATAGCGCGTTTCCCACACGTCGGGGGCGAACAGGTAGATCGAACGGCCGGTGTCGCGGAAACCGCTCGCGTCCATCAGTTCGTTCGCTTCCTGTAGATCCTTGTCGTGGTCGGCACGGAATCCGGGAATCTCCGTCATCTCTTCCTGACTCGGCGACCAGAATGTCGAGAACCAGGGAATCTCTTCCAGCACCGACGGCTTTGCCGAGCCGAGGTAGACGGTGTCGATCATCAGGTAGCGGTCGGTCGCGAGATGGAAGGCTGCGGCGACGCGTCGGTCCAGCCAGGGGTTGCCCTCGCCGTCCTCGCCCGGCCAATCGGGGTTGTAGTTGGTGCGAATCATGATCGTGAATCCGCCGCCGACCGTGTTGCGCTGCATCTGCGGGAAGTCGTTGAGCAGCGATTCGACCCGGCTGATGTTGAGCCAGGCCCCGTCCAACTCCTTGGAGCGGACGGCGGTCTCGATGGCCGTTTCGTCGAACAGGTTGTAGTACTCCATCCGGTCGACGTAGGGCAGCTGCTGGCCCCAGGCGTCGTCCTTCCAGTAGTTCGGATTTCGGCCGGCGACGAACACTTCAGTTGGCTCGTAACTCTCGGCGATGAACGGACCGGAACCGGCGACCCGAAGCGTCGTCGGGTCGTCGCGCCAAACGTCTGACTCGGTGCCCCACTCGCGAATCCCTTCCGGCGCCGCCATCCAGCCGAAGGGTCGCAGGAACGTCGCTGAGAGATAGGTGGAATCGATGCCATCCGACGTCGTGCGCAAGGTGTGTTCGTCGACTGCATCGGCCGTCGCGATCTTGCGCCAGCTCGAGAGACCGAGGAAGGAACCGTCTTCCGCACCCGTCGAGTCGACGCCGGCCGTGTTGCGGTCGACGTTGACCACGATGTCCTCAGCCGTGATGTTGCGTCCGCCTTCGGTGGGGTATGCATCGTGCCAGGCCGCTCGCGGGTTGATGTTGAACACGTATGTGGTCGGGTCGGGAATCTCCGGAAGCGCTGAAATGTCCGCTTCCATCTCCGCTTTCTCTTTGTTCTTCCAGCGAATCAGGTTGTTGTAGAGCATCGAGTGCATGAACTGGGTCGGTCCGAACACACCTCGGTGTGGGTCCCAGTAGTCGTGCGTTTCAATCGTTGATGCTCGGCGCATCGTGCCGCCGTATGAGGGGATGCCAGACTCGGGAACCGCGGCGGCCTGCTGCTGCTGATCGTCGGCGTCAGCTACGGCCTGCTGTTCCTGTTGGTCGGCCTGTTGCGCCGCCTGATCGGCGGACTGTTGCTGGTCCTGCTGCTGCATGGCCTGCTGCTGTTGCTGCTGCTGAGCCTGTTGCTGCATCGCATCCTGTTGCTGCTGTTGTTGCGCAGCAACCTGTGCGGCCGACTGTTGGCCGTCGTCGTCGTCGCCGCAACCGACCAACGCCAGACCCGCAGCCCCAACACCGGCTCGTCCGGAGGCTCGCAACAGGGCACGCCTGCTCATCCGGTTGCGCCGCATGCGTTGCCAGTAGTTTCGTTCGCTCACTTGCTCGCTCCTTTGCCGGTTGACCTGCCAACCGATTCCGCGAGTGTAATCGGGATTACATCCCATACACCAGATTTACTACTGATCTGCGAAGTATTTTTCCACTGAAACGAACCGGCGGTGGGCCGGCCCGCGGGGCGCGCCGGCGGGCCCGGCGGCCGCCGGAGAACCGGGTAGCCAGAGGGGGGGGGGGGGGGGGGG
>VXTH01000326.1:2280-9917 GCA_009837565.1 Chloroflexota bacterium
GGGGCGGCCGGCTTAGCTGCCCCGCAAGCCCCCGCCGCTGCCGCGCGCGCGGTGCCCCCCCCCCCCCCCCCCCGGAACTCGGATTCGACGTTGGACTACGCGGGGTAGTCCGGGTGATTCACGTCGATCCAGGTCTCGTCGTAGCGGTGACTGGCGTGGGCGAACTGCAGCGTGTCCTCGCTGTGGTGGACAAACGGCCACCAGATCACCGGCGAGATGCCGTTCATCACGCCGGGAATGGTCGTGATTCCGTCCAGACCGTGATCGGGGTGGGTGCCAAGCAGCAGGCGCTGGGCGTCTTGCGCCATCTCCCAACGCTCTTCGCGGTCGAGGGTGACGCGCATCTTGTACGCGATCTCGGCCATCGGCGGGTAGTCGTAAGACAGCGTGTTCACCGACCCTTCCGGGGTGAAGAAGTCGTTGTAGGGCGCCGTCGGATCCAGTTCGGCGGGCGGGTTGCCCCACTGCGGGCCGCTGCCGGGGTAGGTGCCGTCGACGAAGCGCTGCAGGATGACGGTGTAGGGCTGCACATCGAATTCGACATCGAGGTCGAGCGCGTTCTTGTACATGCCGATCTCGGTTTCGAGTACGCCTGGATAGGATGATTCCCAGAGGTCGGGCGCGATCATGCGCAGGCCGCGGCTCTTGTCGTAGCCGGAGGCTTCGAGCAGCGCCCGCGCTTCGGCGATGTCGACGTCGCGGTCGGGGCGGAATCCGGGCGTTTGCAGCAGTTCCTCCTCCGGGAGCGCCCAGTACGAGCTGTACCACGGGGTGTCGTGCAGACCAGTCGGCTTGCCTGAACCGAGGTAGACCGTGTCGATCATCAGGTACGGGTCAACGGCCATGCCGAGCGCCTTGGCGAAGCGCCGGTCAACCCAGGGGTTGCCGAGGCCGTCTTCACCGGGCCAGTCGGGGTTGTAGTTGACCAGCGTGATGATTGTGAAGCCGAAGGCGATTTGTCCGTAGTTGTGGTCGGGGAAGTCCTCGGCGATGCCGTCGGCTTGCAGGGTGGTCAGCGGGAAGCGGCCGTTCAGAATCTCCCGTCCGCGATACGCGGCGTCAACCGTCGTCGCGTCTTCCATGTTCGCCAACGTCACCTCGTCGTAGTAGGGCAGCGGTTGGCCGTCGACACCCATCTTCCAGTAGTTGGGATTGCGGGACATGCTGATCCCGATGTCCGGGTCGTAGCTGTGCGGAATGAACATTCCGGTGCCGGACGACAGGTCGAGGTTGCCCGCCTCGTCGCGCCAGCGATCGCCAAACTCGCTGATCGCCTCTGGACTGGTGATCCAACTGAACGGCCGCAGCGGAACACCCATCCAGGTTGCGTCGGGGCCGTCGGTCTTGGCTACCCAGGTGAATTCGTCCGGCACTTCCATCGCCGACGTGCGTCGGTAGGAACCGGCGCTGAGGAAGGTGCCATCGTCCGCGCCGGTTGCGTCCACCGCGTCGATCTGTCGTTGATAGTTGACGCGAACGTCTTCGGCGGTGACGAGCCGACCGCCTTCGGTTGGATATTGGTCCCAGAACCGGGCGCCCTGATCGAGCCTGAAGATGTAGGTTTCATCGTCGGGGATCTCGGGCAGCGAGGCGATGTCAGGCTCGGCGATGTCCTGTTCCTTGTTCCGGTAACGGATGAGGTAGTTCATGTAGAACCCCATCCAGAACTGGGTCGGGCCAAACACGCCGCGGCCCGGGTCGAAGTAATCGTGGGTCGCAGCCGGCGTTGAGAAGGTCAGGTGGCCGCCGCGAACGATATCCGTGACGGCGGCCTGCTGTTGCTCCTGGGCGTCGTCGGCGGACTGCTCTTGCTGGTCGGCCTGGTCAGCCTGCGAATCCGCCGCGGCTTCCTGTTGCCCTTGCTGACCCTGCTGCTGCATGGCCTGCTGCTGCTGGCCTTGCTGGCCCTGTTGCTGCATCGCCTGCCCTTGCTGCTGCTGTTGGCCCGCAGCCTGGGCGGCCGACTGTTGGCCGTCATCGTCGTCGTCGCCACAGCCGACGAGCGCCAATCCGGCGGCGCCGACTCCGGCGCGACCGGACGCGCGTAGCAGCGCGCGTCTGCTCATCTGCTTGCGGCGCATGCGCTGCCAGTAGTTGCGTTCGGTCATTGGACTTCCCTTCGAAAGCGAATCGCGCGATTCACAACGTGAGAATGCTAGAGGCTTTGGACCGCCCTCGTCGCCGCACGCGACGCCCGTCCGCAGTCGCCCTAACTTCAACCCAACAGCCGGAGGCCGCTAGGCCGGGTAGTCGGGGTGACCGACGTCGATCCAGGTGTCGTCGTGACGGTGCGAGTCGTGGGCGAATTGCAACGAGTCTTCGCCGCGGTGGACGTAGGGCCACCAGATCGCCGGAGAGATGCCATTCATCACACCGGGCGCGGGGCCGAGCCCGTCGAGTCCATGGTCTGGGTGGGTGCCGAGCAAGATGCGCTGCGCCTCGTGCGCCAGATCGCGGCGCTGTTGCTGGTTGACGGTCGTGCGCATGCTCGTGACGAGCTCCGACAGCGGTTCGTAGTCGTAGTGGAAGTAGTTGAGGCTGCCGCCGGGGAGGTAGCGGTTGTGGTAGGCGGTCGTTGGGTCCAGGTCGATTGGCGCCAGCGTCCATTGCGGACCTGAGCCGGGATAGGTTCCGTTGACCAGCCGCTGCAGGATGAGTGGGAACGGTTCCAGATCGAAGTTCACTTCAACGCCCAGAGCCTCTTCATACATGGCCCGTTCAATCTCCATCACTCCCGGAGTGATCTCCTCCCAGAAGGCGGGCGCGAGCAGGTTGATGGGACGAAGCGGGTCGTAGCCGGAGGCGTCGAGCAGGGCTCGAGCTTCCTCGATATCGGCCTCTCGATTGGGGCGGAACCCGGGGGTCGACAACAACTCCTCCTCGGGCAGCGCCCAGAACCTGTTGAACCATGGAGTGTCCTCGAGCGCGCTTGGCTTGCCCTTGCCGAGGTAGACGTGAGCGATCATCAGATAGCGGTCCACGGCGAGGTTCATGGCCTGGCAGAAGCGGCGATCGAGGTACGGATTGCCCAGGCCGTCCCAGCCGTCCCAGCCGGGATTGAAATTGAACCATCCCGTGACCACCGTGTAGCCCAGCGGCACCCGACCGGTTGGGTGATCGGGGAAGTCCTCGGTCAGGGATTTCACCTGGATCGATGAGAGCGGGAATCCGCCGATCGAGAGCTCACGGCCCCGGTAAGCGGTTTCGATGGTGGTGGGATCGGTCATACCGGCGAATGTCACGCTGTCGTAGTAGGGCAGCGGGCGGCCGTCGACTCCGGTCTTTCAATAGTTCGGATTGCGTTCAAGCTTGATCCCGATATCGGGGTCGTATGAGCGCGGGAGCATCATCCCGGTGCCGCTGGAGAGCGAGATGTTGGTCGGCTCGTCTCGCCAGCGATTGCCGTAGTCGTCGATCGCCTCGGGCGACGTTATCCAACCGTACGGACCCAGCGGAACTCCCAGCCAGGTGGCGTCGGGGCCGGCGGTCCGGGCGATGAACGTGTGATCGTCGGGCGCCTCCGTCGAGTCGGTCTTGGCGTAGGAGTCGCGGTGCGGGAACGTTCCGTCCTCGATTCCGTCGGCGTCGCGCGCATCGATGTGGCGTTGGTAGTTGACGCGAATGTCTTCGGCCGTCACCAGGCGCCCGCCGTCGGTTGGATACTGGTCCCAGAAGCGGGCGCCCTGGTCGACGCGGAACAGATAGGTTTCGGCATCCGGCGTTTCGGGCAGGCTGCAGATGTCCGGTTCCATGATCGCCTGGCCCTTGTTTCGCCAGCGGATCACGCTGTTCATGTAGAAGCCCATCCAATACTGGGTGCTTCCGAACACCGCGCGATGCGGATCGAAGTAATCGTGCGCGTCGGCGGGGGTGGACATCCGCAGATCGCCGCCGCGAACGACCTGGCTGACGGTTACCTGCGTCTCTTGTTGTTGAGCGGGCGGGCGTTGATGTTGTTCCCGCTGTTGTTGTGGTTCCGTCCGGCTCTGGGCGCGTTCCTGCTGGACGGCCTGTTCGGCATGCTTGCGCGCCTGTTCCTCGGTCTGCTGCGGCGGTGAGACTCGGTCCTGTGTTCGCGGAGTCGGCGTGGTCGCCAGTTCTTCCTGGGTCTGGACCACGACGACTTCGCCATCGTCGTCGTCATCGCCGCATCCGACGAGGGCGAGTCCGGTCGCGCCTACGCCCGCTCGGGCTGCCGCACGGACCAGTGCGCGACGGGTCAGTCTTGTCGCGCCGATGCGATTCCAGTAGCTGCGCTCGATCATCGCTCACTCCGAGGAGAGGTGGCGCGAGTATAGGAATTTCCTCGATTCGTCGGCTTGATACTTCGATGGAGGCGCGCCCGGGCAACTAATCTGTGCCCATGTCATCAGAACCGAATCAGACACCCCCGGACGCCGATTCAGAGATTGCACAGTTGCGTCAACAGGTGCTCGACGGATGGGAGTCCGAGGCCGACTTCTTCGACGAGCGCTCGGGCGACCAGGGCGATGAGTTCCACCACGGCGTGTTCGCGCCGGCGGCCGAGCGGTTGCTGGGGCTCGAGGCAGGCGCGCGGCTGATCGAGTTCGCCTGCGGCAACGGCGCGTTTGCCCGCCGACTGGGCCGACGGGGCATGAGCGTGGTCGCGACCGACCTCTCGCCGGCGTTGCTTGCCCACGCGGAGCGGCGGACGGAGACGATCTCGGATCAGGCCGTGGACATCAGCTATCGGACCGTTGATGCGACTGACGAACGCGCGATTCTCAACTGCGGCGGGCCGTTCGACGCGGCCGTTTGCATCATGGGCGTGATGTCGATGCCGCTGCTGCGTCCGATGTTTGGCGGGGCGCGGCGGGTGCTCCGGCCTCGTGGGGCGTTTGTGGTCGTGACGTTGCATCCGGCCTACGCGACGTCGGGCTATACGTTCGCCAAGGCGGAGTCGGACGACGAGTCGCACGGGCTGACGATCCGGCGCTACCTGTCGCGCTACGCGACGCATGGCGTGACGAACACGGCACAGAAGCAACCGCAGGTCTACTTCCATCGGCCGATGAGCGAGTTGCTGGGCGATGCATTCGCATCGGGCCTGGTCCTTGACGGGATGGAAGAGCTGCCCGCCCCGGAGCAACCAATGGCGGAGGCGAAGCTGATCTGGAACATGCTGCCGGAGATCCCGATGGCGGTTGCGCTGCGTTTCCGTCGGGTGTGACCTTGCTGCACAGCGACTGGAGCGGTCCAAGCGAAGGGAATGGTGTGATATGAGCGGGATGGTCATCGAACTCATCGCGTACCTGTTCATCCTTCCGATCCGCGTCGTCGGTTGGCTTGGAGGTGAACGAGCTCGCAACTGGTCCAGGCGAGCGGAACGCTGGCTGCTGCGTCAGGCCTGGTCGATCGGTTCGACTGGCCTGACTGGTAACCCCTACAGCGGACTGGGTAGTTCCACGAACCATGAAGCGGCGAATTCCGTCGCGGCGCTCGAGTTCGACGAGGAGGCCCATCGCCAGCTTTCCTTCAGTGATCGAGAGCTGCAACGGGGCCCGCGCTACGTCGAGGGCGGGTCGCCTGACATGACGCGATCGGAGCAGATGAAGGACGCCATGCTGGAGGCCCAGCGTCGGGAACGCCGATCGTCCGAGCGGAGCGCGCACAATCTTAAGCGCCGCCATTAGCCGGAGCGGTCCCACTTGAAGGTGAGGACCGAGAGGCCGAGGCCGACGACGATCCAGACGGCCAGGACGATGGCGGCGAGTTCGAGTTGCCAGCTCATGCCCGGTTCGGCGTAGCGATAGGCGTCGGGGAGGAAGACGGATCTGAGGCCCTGGGCGATCCAGCGCAAGGGGAAGACTCCCGCGATCCACTGCAGGGCGGTGGGCAACGAGGCGAGGGTGAAGAAGACGCCGGAGATGAACTGGAGGATGATGAACGGGGCCTGGATGACGGCCGGGGCGGCGTTGGCCGAGGGGATGATCTTGGTGATCGCGATCCCCAGCACACAGCCGGCGGGCACACCGAGCAGCACGATCCAGATGAGGGTGAGCCAGCCAGCGGCGTCCGGCAGGTCGATCCCGTAGGCGACGACGCCGAGGATCAACATGATGATCAGCTGCAGGACGGTGTAGGTCAGCGCGGTGCCGACGAGTCCGATGAAGAAGGAGGTTCTGGGCAGCGGGGTCGCGGCGAGTTGCTTGAGCGTTCCGTCGAACTGTTGAATCGCGAGGGATGTGCCGAGCAGGTTGAAGGATGTGCCGAATATCGCCACGCCCATGATGCCGGCGACGAAGTACTGGCTGAAGGTAACGACGGGGACGTTGCCAGCCGCCTCCTCGGGAATGCCGATCTCGAAGGTCAAGAGGGAGGAGAAGATGACCAGGAACATGATCGGGAAGGCGACGACGAAGAAGAGGGCGGCGGGCTGGCGATAGATCGTCTTCAGGTTGAGCAACATGTAGAAGAAGCCGAGGCGCAGCGTGCGGACGACGTTGGCGGCGCTCATGAGTCGTCCGCCTGCCCCAGGCTCTGGCTGTCGTCAACGAGCTCCAGGTACATTTCCTCGAGGTCGGGCCGTTCCACCTGCAGCTCCGGGATCTCGTCCAGCCCGCGTTCGCGGGCCCATTCGATCAAGCGAGACAGGTCGACAGTCGGCGACTGAGTAGGCAGCGACAGCCGTCCGTCGGGTCCGACCCGAATCGGCTGCCATTCCCCGGGCAGCTCGGTTAGGTCGAGTTCGTTTGGCGGCTGCCAGGAGATGCGGGTCTCGGTCTCCATCTCGCGGCGCAGGCCGGCGATGTCGCCTTCGAAGATGATCCGGCCGTCCTTGATCAGTCCGATCTTCTGCGCGAGGTGTTCTGCCTCGTCGAGATAGTGGGTGGTCAGGATGACGGTGGCGCCGCGCGCGGTCAGTCCACGGACGACCTCCCAAGCCTGACGCCGGGCGGTTGCGTCAAACCCCGTGGTGGGTTCGTCGAGGAAGATCAGGTCGGGGTTGCCGATCACGCTGGTGGCCAGATCGAGCCGGCGTTTCTGACCGCCGGAGAGCTTCGAGCCTCGCCGATCGGCGTGATCAGCCAGGCCGACCAGCTCGAGCGCATCGTCCGTGTTCATCGGGTCGTCGTAGAGCCGGGCGGAGAAGTTGAGCATCTCGCGTGGCGTGAGGCCCTCCATTGGGGTGCTGCGCTGGAGCACGATGCCGACCCGGCGATTGAGTTCGCCTCGTTGCCGCTGGGGATCAAAGCCGAGCACTGAGACGTCGCCGGCGTCGCGCTGGCGGTAGCCCTCGAGGATTTCGATCAGGGTTGTCTTGCCGGCTCCGTTGGGACCGAGCAGGGCGTAGACCTGGCCGGCTTCGATCTCCAGATCGACCGAGTCCACGGCGGTGACCGGTCCGTATTGCTTGGTGACGCCGCTGATGCTGATCGCGGGAGGCATGGGCGTCAGACTACGCGACTGCTTCGAACGGGTTCGCTCGAATTGTCGGGACGAACGTTGTTCGGGTGAGCGTGTGTTTCGGCGCCTGGTTGGTGGTTGGGCAGAAATTTTTCTCCTACGGCGCGTAGAGGAAAACGCCGTGTTTTGCAGGAGATCGTGCGATCCGGGTGGTTGAGTTTGGTTGGTGTTGGAAGGCTTTCGATGGTCCGGGGCGTTCGGGCCTGTTC
>VXTH01000009.1:0-370 GCA_009837565.1 Chloroflexota bacterium
GGCCTCGATCCCCCGGAAAACAAAGGAAATCGCAGCGACAACCCCCTCAGAAAAAAGTTTGTCCGAAAACCTGAAACTGCCGCTGCCCCAGAACACGGGACGCAACAAACCCTGCCCCTGCGGCAGCGGCAAGAAGCGAAAACTCTGCCACCCCCAGCACGCGCAGGCGCCTCCTCAAGCAGCCGACATCGAAGCCGAAGCGCTCCGCCTCTCTGAGCTAGCCCGCGCCGCAAGCCGCAACAACGACCCGCGCGCCGAGGTCGCCGCGCTCGGCCAACTCGCCGAATTGCTCGGGCCCTGATTGAAATGATCCACCCGAGGGATTCGAACCTCCGGCCCCTCGATGCCGCGTCAACGACCCGGGCGCTAG
>VXTH01000009.1:380-9887 GCA_009837565.1 Chloroflexota bacterium
CCGGCTGCTGCAACTCCGGGCCGTCGTTCCACGGTCGCCGAACGAAGCGGACTCCCAGGCTCCGGTCGATCTCACGCCACTTGGACTCTTCCTCGGGCGTGACGAACGTGATCGCTTCGCCCTCGCGACCCATCCGGCCGGTGCGACCGACTCGGTGCGTGAACAGCTGGGGAGAATCGGGCAAGTCGTAGTTGATCACCTGCCCGACCCCGTCAATATCAAGCCCCCGCGCCGCCACGTTGGTCGCGACCAGGATCGGAGTCCCGCCCGACCGAAACTCACGCATCACCCGCTCGCGAGCGTTCTGACGCAGGTTCCCCTGTAGCGCGCCCACCGGATAGCCCAGTTCGTCCAGCTGTCGGGCCAGCTTCTTCACCCCATGCTTGGTTTTCCCGAAGACAATCACCGCCTCGCCGTTGCGCTCGTCCAGCAGGGAACGCAGCGCCCCGATCTTGTGGTCTCGCCGGATCGAATAGACCAGGTGCGTCACGCTGGGCAGCGTCTGCAGATCGGCATCGACCTCCACGGTGGCGGGCTGGCGCAGGTGCTTGGCGGCGGTCGTCGCCACCCAGTCGGGCAGCGTCGCCGAGAACATCGCCGTCTGCCGTTCCGACGGCGTGTAACCCAGGATCCCCTCGACATCACGGGCAAACCCGCGATCCAGCATCTCGTCCGCCTCATCCAGTACCAGGAATCGCACCGACCGCAGGTCGAGCGTCCGCTGGCGAAGATGGTCCAGCGTGCGACCCGGAGTGCCGATCACGATCTGCGCGCCCCGCTGGAGCGCGCTCTGCTCGGGTCGCGCCGAGCGGCCCCCATAGAGCAGAGTCGTGTGCAGCCCCTGCGACTTGGCGACGGCGTCCGTCACCTCTCCGACCTGGATCGCCAGTTCGCGAGTCGGCGTCAGCACCAGCGCCTGAACCTCGCGAACCGCCGGCTCGCAGCGTTCAACCATCGGAGTCGCGAATGCCAGGGTCTTGCCGGAACCGGTTCGCGCCTGACCAATCACGTCGCGACCGGCCAGCAACAGGGGGATCGTCTCCTGCTGAATCGGCGTGGGTTCCGAGATCTCCATTGCGGCCAGCGCTGTCCTGGTCGCTCGGCTCAGCTCCATCTCAGAGAAGGTCGCCACCCTGCCGGCGGCGGCCCGATCGTTGGACCGGACCGGAACCCTGGGTTCGCTTCGCCGGCGCGTGGCATTCCGAGCGTCGGATGGAAGCTCTGCCCTGGCGCTGCCGCGTCGACCCGCGTAGCACGAAGTGCAGTACACCGGTCGGTCGCCGCGCGGACGGAATGGGACAGAAGTCGAGACGCCGCAGTCGGCGCACGTGACTGGGTGGCGAGGTTTGCGCGCCCGCGACCGTGGCCGCGCGGATACGGATGCTGAAGGCATGGGCGGGAAGGACTCCTCAGAGGGTGGTCTCGGATGGTTGAACCAGAGCGGAACGTGGGCCAAATGAAGCAAGAATGAAGACGGGATGTTGTGTAAGGTCTCAAGGCTGTTTCAGATGTGTCTTCCAGCTTAGGCGCCGAAACGTCATCCGCGTTATCGCGCAATAGCCACTTGAGGCACTGTGGTCGCCCACCTGACAGGGCAGTCTTGATGCCGCCATGCTGCCATGTGCCATGCCGGCCGCCGCCTCTAGGCCTCAGCATCACTCGCCAGCGATCACTCCACCAGGCGACACTGAGCAAATGGTCCCCCCGGGAGGACTCGAACCTCCAGCCTACGGATTAGAAGTCCGTCGCTCTGTCCGGTTGAGCTACGGGGGGTCAGCTTTGCGGGCGGCCGGCCTCGTAGTAGGCGGCGCCCCGCTTGTCCAATGATATGGCGACGCTCTCCGTCTCCGACGAGCCGTCGGGATAGTTGAACTCCAGCACAATCCGCCCGCGATGCGACCCCTCCGGCACGCCGCCGGCCGACGCCGAGATCGGGATGATCGATTGCTGCGGCATGTTCGAAAAGTCGTAACCGCTGCCCAGTGCGACGCCCGCCTGGATCCCCACGTCAAGCCAGCTCGGCGTGCTCACCACCCGCCAGGCCAGCAGCCCACTGCCCTCGTTCGCGATCGTCAGCTGCGTACCGCCCCGCGCCAGCTCGCTCGACGACAACTCCACCTCACTCGGTATCCCATGCAGCTCAGGCATCCCCAGCAACGCCTCCCGGCTCGACTCCGGCCCGCCGATCGTCAACCGAGCCGGCACGGCGCTGCCGGGCAGGTCGAGGCTCATCCGCTCCCGCACCTGGTCCAGCCGCTGCCGGAACAGGTCGGGATCCAGTGCCCCGCCCGGCGCCGTCAGGCTGGCAATGTCGGGCAGGACCACCGGATGCGGCTTCCACAACCGCTGACCATTGACAACCGGCGGATTGAGCACACAGCCCAACACCCGCTCCTGGTACGGATAGTCCCAGTAGCCGCTCTCGTCGTCATCACAGTCGTAGGGCGGTCGCTGAGGGTCGTACGCCGGGTTGCCGGGATGGTTAATCCAGGCCCAACCGTTGTACGCCCACAGCGCGAAGTACCACGATTCCACGTAGCCCGGATCACTCTCGCCAACCACAGGGAAGTAGTCCTCGTTCCACTTCTCCGCGAGGATCCCGGCGCCGGCCGCAATGTTGTACGCGAAATGCGAGATCGCCAATGCCTCATATCGCGAAGGCAAGCCGCCGTCGTTGTCGATCGTGCTCGTCACCTGCATGATCCCGTAGCCGCAATCCGGGGAGATCAACGCCGCTCCGACGTGTCCGTAGGGAACATTGATATGCACCTGGTTGATCTTGCTCTCGATCCAGCTGATCGCATGAAGCAGCTGTGCCGGAATCGTTGCCGACGCCGACGCTGTCCGATTGGCGCCCACATTCAGGGCGGGCATGGCAAACTCCGCGTCGTCCGGAAACAACCGGTTCTCAGCCGCCAGCAACTGAGCTTCGAGGTAGATGCTGCGCATCTGATCCGCTTCGAACGACTCAACCGCGAAGGGAGGTCCTCCTCCGCTGTAGGGACAGCTGTGGGGTGCGCTCGAAACTACGTTGACGCTGAGCACCCCGGCGCCAATCCCGATCAACAGCGCGAGTAGCACACCTCGATGGCGAAGCCTGGTCACCACGACACGTCAACCGACCACTGGGCATTGGGCGGCATGGACCCGGTCGCACCCACCGTCATCATCACCCTCGGCCCCGCCCGGCCGCTCCCACTCGCGTGCCGCCACGCGTTCCGACTCTACCACGCACCTCACGACATCAACGCTGCGATACTGTGGGCAAAATGCCGTGAACCAACCGCGGTAGGACTGCTTCATCCAGAGCGTGGACAGGAGGCGCGTGTGGCGCGCATTGCGATTATCGGGTTGGGCTACATCGGCGGCTCAATCGGACTCGGCCTACGCGCAGCAAAACTGCGAGACACCGAAATCGTCGGCTTCGACGATTGGCGTTCAGCCAGACGAGCGGCGGACAAGCAGGACGCCGTGGACCAGATCGTGGGCAGGCCCCGCGAGGCAGTCGATGGCGCAGGACTCGTCATCCTTGCCACGCCTCCGGCGTCAACATCCGAGTTGCTTGAAGAGTTCGCGCCCGCGCTCGGTCGCGGCGCAGCCGTGACCGACACCGCCGCTTCCAAAGTCAAGATCGAGGAATGGGCGGGCAACCACCTGCCAAACGGCGTCTCCTTCATTGGCGGCCACCCGCTGGCCGGCGATGCCTCCGCATTCGGCATCGACAACGCGAGCGCCGATCTGTTCCGCGGCAAACGCTGGTTCCTCAGCCCCTCCCCAAATGCCTCCGACAGCGCGGTCAAGTCGGTCCTCGGAATGGTCCGCGAACTGGGAGCCTCGCCGCACTTCCTCAGCTCCGAGGAACACGACTACGTCCTGGCCGGCGTCTCTCACCTGCCCCTGGTTGTCTCCTCAGCGTTGTTCACCATGCTTCGCGGCTCAGACGGTTGGCCCGACTTCGGACGCGCCGCCGGCGAGACCTTCCGCTCAATGACCGCCTACAACTCCGGCGACCCGACGATGACGACCGAGATCGCCGTCACCAACAGGGAACAGGTCCAGCATTGGATCGATCGCTTCGTGCTCGAGCTCAATCGGGTCCGCAACCTCCTCGACGAGGAGGAGGAAGAGGTCTTCAAGGAGTACTCGACCGCGCAGATCAATCACGCCAAGTTCCTCGGCGGCGACGACCTCGACCCGGACGCCGGAGCGCAGCCCGACATTCCCGACGCGACATCCCAGATGGCGGCGCTGCTGATCAGCCCGCGTCTCTACGATCGCGTGCGAAGCATGACCAAGCGCAGCGAGGAACGCGAGAAGGAACGCGAATCGCGGGGACGCCGTTGGGGACGCGGCTGATCCAATGGGCGACGAAATCGTTGTCGCACCCGGCGGGCCCGTGCGAGGCGAGCTTCGCGTTCCGGGAGACAAATCGATCTCCCACCGCGCCCTGATCTGCAACGCCCTCGCCGAAGGCGAGGCCAGGATTAGCGGACTGCTGGACAGCGCGGACTGTCGCTCGACCATGGCCTGTCTGAGCCAATGGGGCGTCGAGTTCGAGATCGATGCCGACAACCTTCTGGTTCGCAGTCCGGGTCAACATTCATTTCGCCGGGCCCCGGGCATACTCGATTGCGGCAACAGCGGCACCTCAATTCGCTTGCTCAGCGGAGTCGCCGCCGGGCTCCCGTTTCGCAGCCAGTTCGACGGAGATGACTCGCTGCGCGGACGCCCCATGCGCCGCGTGCTCGATCCGTTGGCCTCAATGGGCGCCCTGGTCGATGACGCAGACACCGCGCCGTTCTGGGTCGACGGCTCGGACGGATTGCGCCAGGGATTTAACGGCAACCTGGCAGTAGCCAGTGGTCAGGTCAAAAGTTGCATCGTGTTCGCCGCCTTGCGCGCCAAGCATCCCAGTCGCATCATCGAACCTGGACCATCGCGCGATCACACCGAGCGAATGCTCGGCGCCATGGGCGCAGACATAGAAGCTGACGGCTCGTGTATCCGTGTTCGACCGGGCGCGGACCTGGCCACCAGCGACGTTCATGTCCCAGGTGATATCAGCGCGGCCGCATTCTGGATGATCGCCGCCGCGCTGATTCCCGGCTCCGATATCGCATTGCCGAACGTCGGCGTCAATCCCACGCGCAGCGGTGTCATCGACGTGCTGCGCTCGATGGGCGCGGTCGTCGAGTTGCACAATCAACGCGACGTATCGGGCGAACCGGTCGCGGATATCACCGTCAGAGGATCGCAGCTGTACGGCACGCGAATCGACGGCGATCTGATCGTCACCGCATTGGACGAGCTGCCGGCACTCGCCGTAGCTGCGGCATTCGCCGAAGGCGTCACCGAGATCCACGAAGCCGCGGAGTTGCGCGTCAAGGAATCCGACCGGATCGAGACCACTTCCGCCATGCTGACCGCGATGGGCGTCGAAGTAGAGGAGTGGCCCGACGGGATGCGGATCGTGGGAGGACAACCACGTGGCGCCACGGTCGACTCACACGGAGATCACCGCCTGGCGATGTCGGCCGCGGTCGCCGCGTTGGCCAGTGACCCGGAGTCTGGGCCAACCACGATCCGGGGAGCCTCAGCCGTCGAGATCTCGTATCCGAGCTTCTGGAGCGACCTCGATCGACTGCGACATGACGGACGTTGACCCTGACCAACTCGTTGTGGTCGTTTCCGGTCCCTCAGGGGCCGGTAAGGACACGGTCATCGCGGCAGCGCTGGCATTGGACCCGTCGTTGTCGAAGGTGGCCACGGCGAAAACCAGGCCGCCCCGATCCGGCGAAATCGAAGGCGTGCATCACGTCTTCCTCAGCGATGAACAGTTCCGACGCTGGATCGCAAATGATGCATTCCTCGAACACGTAGAAATCTATGGGCACCGAAGCGGAGTACCCAGGGCTGCTGTGGAGGAACTGCTGCGCCAGGGGCTGACGCCCATCCTGCGCACCGACGTCCAGGGAGCGCGCACCCTCAAGGCAAACCTTGAGAATCCGCTGCTGGTGTTTGTGACTGCGCCCAACGTCGAGTCGCTGGAACGGCGAATCCGCTCAAGGGCTGCAGAAACCGAAGCCGAAATCGTCGCGCGACTGGCCGAGGCTGAAGCGGAACTGGCGGAAACCGATTGGTTTGATCTCGTCATCATTAATCAGGATGGTTCCCACGACGACGCAGCCGAACAGTTGGTGAAGGCGATTTCCTCCGCACGCGCGCGCCGTCACCGGGCACCTTGACGGCTGTTATCCCTGACCTTTGACATCGCCCGACGTTGGCGTAGGCTTCTCTCAGGAACGGAAGTGCGCAATGTCGGCGACGATGATCGATGGTGTGATGGATTCTCACACGCGTCCGTCCGCGCATTGCCACACGTCCGGCGGGCAGGGGGTCTGGCGAAGCGAGAGTTAACTCGCAACGCCCCGGGGTTGCTGACTCGACTGTTGAGCGCGCCCCAGATCCCAAGGAGCCTGTTCCCATGCCGTTGACCGGCACACTCAGCCCCAGTCTCGATCAATTCAAGCAGTTGGCCGCCGAAGCCA
Organism: Chloroflexota bacterium; assembly: GCA_009837565.1. Taxonomy (GTDB): domain Bacteria; phylum Chloroflexota; class Dehalococcoidia; order Bin125; family Bin125; genus Bin125. The sequence goes on from VXTH01000009.1 coordinate 6,929, forward strand.
GGGCATCTGGCCGCGGCAACTACGCCGCCGTCTACCGAGAAGTTCTGGCCGACCTCGAAACGCCCGTGTCCGCCTTCCTCAAGGTCAAGCGCGGTGCATACTCGTTCCTGCTCGAATCGGTGGAAGGCGGCGAGCGGCCCAGCCGCTACTCCTTCATCGGCACCGAGCCGTACCGAATCCTCCGCGCCCCATCAGGTGGCGCGGTCGACCCGCTGCAGGAGGTCGAAGCGGAGCTCGACCGATTCGACCTGGTACCCAACCCCGATCTGCCGCCGTTTCACGGCGGCGCCGTCGGGTATCTCAGCTACGAGGCGATCCGCCACTTCGAACCGCGTGTTCAGCCCGCCGGTTACGACCCGCACGGTTTGCCCGAAGCCTTGTTTCAATTCGTCGACACGGTGCTGCTGTTTGATCACCTGAAACACGTGATCAAAGTCGTCTCTCACGTTCGACTGGATGGGGACATCGAGTCCGCCTATCGCGCCGCCGAGTTCCGGATTAACGAACTGGTCGAGCGTCTGCAATCTGGACCGCCCATCCCTCCCGTCGACGCGCCCGAGCCGTCCGGCCACTCCGCCGCTATCCGTTCCAACATGGAGCGCGAGGCCTATTTCTCCGACGTCAAGCAGATCATTGACTACGTCGTCGCCGGCGACATCATCCAGTGCGTCTATTCGCAGCGGTTCTCGCGCGACACCTTCGTGCATCCCTTCAACGTCTACCGCACCCTGCGGACCGTGAATCCGTCGCCCTACACCTACTACCTCGAGATGGACGACCACCAGATCGTCGGCACCTCACCCGAGCTGCTTGTGATCGTCGAAGATGGCAAGGTCTCGACTCACCCGATTGCCGGCACCCGCCGCAGAGGATTGGACGAAGACGAAGACCGAGCCCTGGAAGCGGAACTCCGCGCCGACGAGAAAGAAGTGGCCGAGCACGTCATGCTGCTTGACCTGGGCCGCAACGACATCGGCCGCGTCGCCAGGCCCGGCACCGTGCGCGTCACCCAGGAGCTCGATGTCGAGCGCTACAGCCACGTCATGCACCTCGTCTCGCACGTCGAAGGCGATCTGGCCGAAGGCGCAACGTCGTTCGACGCGGTGCGCGCGACGTTCCCGGCAGGCACCGTCTCGGGCGCGCCAAAGATCCGCGCGATGGAGATCATCTCCGAGCTCGAACAGGACCAACGCGGCCCCTACGCGGGGGCGCTGGGATACTTCGGATTCGGCGGCAACATGGAAACAGCCATTACGATCCGCACGATCATCATGCAGGACGGTGTCGCCTCGGTGCAGGCCGGCGGCGGGATCGTCTTCGATTCGAAGCTGAATGACGAGTTCGAAGAGACGGTGAACAAGGCGATGGGCATGTTCACCGCGCTCGACCTGGCGGAGGAACGCTCTCGCGCCGGGGCAGTCACTGGCGGGTCGCGGGGATACTGATGCCCGAGTCGCTGATCATTGGCTACGGCGTCGTCTTCGACGAGGCCGGACGCGTGCTCCTGCTTCGCCGACGCGCCGATGAGGCCCTCTGGCCCGGACATTGGTGGCTGCCCGGCGACACTACCCCGCTGTCCGAAGAGCCGGACGACACGGTGCCGCGCATCTTCGAGCACCTGCTGCGCCAACGCGTTCGCGCCGGCTATGCGCACACGGTCTACGGCGAAGAGCCGTCCACTGGCAGGCACACGGTCCACAACGCCTACGTCGTCTCGGTCGAGGAAGCGCTCGACGGCGCACCCGATGACGAGACCAACCCGTTCGACGCCATCGAATGGTGGGAGGTGACGTCAGCCGTCGCTGAACTGCCCGAGCAGCAAGCCGAGTTGCTCTCGACAGTGCTCGAACGCCGCGCTTCAGGCTGGGACTTCGAAACCGACTCGACCCTCGACGATCTGTTCGCCGAGCCCGACTCGCGACCCCCGGCTTCCATTCCGACTCGAACACACGCAGACCGCCGGGCAGCCGGCGATGCGATCCTCGCCGAACTCACCGGCCAGAACCAGTTTGCCCAGACCATTGAGACGCGGATGGGGCCGTTCGGCTCGTACCTCGTCGATCACATCTGGGGCGACATCTGGCAGGACGGTCTGCTGTCGCGACGCGACCGCAGTCTCGCCGCCATGGCGGCGGCCGGCGCCCTGATGCAGGTCGACGGGTTCGCATTCAACGCCTCGATCGGATTGCGCAACGGACTCAGCCGCGACGAGATTGTCGAGGTCTGCCTGCAGCTTGCCGTTGAGTGCGGCTTCCCATTCGCCAACCTGGCGCTGACCCGAGTGCTGTCGGACTGGGCGGAGTCGGGGCACGAGTACCAGCCTGAGCCCGCTGAGGGCAAAGACGATGGGCAACGCCGACGCAGCGCCGTGGCCGTCTGGCGACTCCTGACCGATCGTCCAACCGACGAACATCAGATCGCTCAGGACATGCAGGCGCAGTTTGGCTCGGTCGGACGTCTGATGATTGACTGGAACCTGGGCGAGATATGGACAAGCGACGTACTCGCGAAGCGCGACCGCGCGCTGATCGTTCTCGCCATGCACATCGCGATCGGTCGGACACAGCAGTTGGAAGATGCGTTGTCCACGGCTCACCGGTTCGGATGTAGCTGGGATGAACTCGACGGCGTGATTGCGATCGCATCCGCGTTCTGCGGATTGCCGCGCGCATCAGACGCGGGACTCATCCTGCAGCGGCTCCGCGATTGACGTTGCCTACCTAGAATGCGCGCCAACGCACCACTTGAAGGATTGAAGGAACGAGGAATTGAGATGGCGACTCACGCAGAACGACGCAAGGCCGGCAGTGAGTTATTGGCCGCGATGACCGGCCAGCCGGTTGGCTTCGCCTCCGCGGCCGAGCAGCGCACCGGAGCGTTCGGTAGCTTCGTCGTTGACTACAGTTTCGGCCAGGTCTGGCAAGACGACGAACTCTCGCGCCGCGCCCGCAACATCGTC
>VXTH01000081.1:0-1398 GCA_009837565.1 Chloroflexota bacterium
AGGCGGAAGTGGCGGCCTTCGATGGCCTATCCGCCGCTCAGGCAGCCGGAACAGCGCTGCAGGCGGCGCTGGGTGATGAAAGCGATCAGCCCGGCGATGCACTGAGCATCGAAGTGGAAGCTGAACGCGATTCGAGATCCCCTGAGGGTCTGATTGGATTGATCCAGACGCCGCTGCCGGGTCGGTGTGGGCTCATTCTTCGAGATGGCGACCAGGTCGCCCGGGGATGGCCGTTTGAAGCCTTGCGCACCGACGGACGCACGGCGGCCTGGGTGAAGCAACTGAATCGCAGCGTTCGGCGTCCCGGCGCGAGGCTGGCGTCGAGCACCTCTGTGGAAGTCTTCACGACGGTCGAAGCGATCGGCAGCGTTGCGCCGGCGGACGGAGAACGGATCTCTGCCCGTGCCGGCGGCTTCCGGCTGGTCGAGATGGCGGAGGTGCTGCCCGACCGGCTCACCGGCTCAGCGCTTCAGGCGGCCGCCTGGCTGTTGCGGCATCAACGCCACGACGGTTCGTTTGCGTATGAGTACGCGCCGCCGGGCGCTGGCAACGAGGGCGGCTGGACGCCGTACGATCAGCTCGTGCGGCAATGCGGTTGCGCCTGGGCGATCGCAATGGTGGCGCGATTGTCGCGTGATCGGAAGATCGGCGAAGCGGCCGCGACCGCAATCAGCGGCATCCTCGAGCGTCACCTCAGACGGGATGGACCGGGTCGGCTGTTCTACCTGCGAGACATGTACGGCGAGGCCAAGCTGGGCGCTCCGCCGCTGCTGTTGCTCGCGATCACGGAGATGGGTTCGTCGCTGCGGCTGCCTCGGGAGACCGTCGACCAACTGACGGCATCGCTGTTGGCGGTGCAGGCGGCCGACGGCCACTTCGGCACCAGGGCCCGCGGCATGGAACTTGAAGGCTCCGAGACCTACTACGCCGGCCAGATCGTCCTGGCCCTGGCCAGGCTGTTCGGCGTCCGCAAGCGGCCGCGACTCCGCTCAGCCGTGGAACGGGCCTTGAAGCACTACCAGGCGCGCTGGCAGGACGAGGATGAACGCGATCTGTCCTTCACGACCTGGATGATTCAGGCTTGCGATCAATGGAACGCCCTCCAAGGTGACGAACTCGCTCGAGACTACGCCTATGAGATGGCGGACTGGGCGCTGGAGGAACAGCACGGCGAGGACTGTGAGAACCCGCTCTGGGTGGGCGCGTTCCAGAACACGCCGGGGATTGGGACGGCGGCGTACAGCGAGGGGATCGCGAGCGCACTCTCAATTGCCCAGCGGGCGGGTAATGAAGAACGGATCGAACGGTATCGGACGGCGCTGCTGCTCAGCATGCGGTTCCTGTTGTCGCTCTCGGTGGACGGTCCCGAGCATGCGCTGGTCGGCGGCAGTGAACACG
>VXTH01000081.1:1408-9847 GCA_009837565.1 Chloroflexota bacterium
GCGCTGCATCGCTCGGGGCTGCGCTGCGACAACGCGCAGCACTACTTGATGTCGATGCTGCGCGCTCGGGCCTTGTGCTGGGATAGCGAATAGCCACGGTTCTCTATTGAGAACGAACATGCTGATATGATTGAGACGAGCATCGGGAGGGCTTCTCAGTGGCAGTTCGCATTGACAGGCCAAGGTTCAGAGCGCTCTTCGGCCGATTGGCTCTGCCCAACGAACGCGCGGAAGAGCTGGTCGATGTCCTTGAAGACACCTTCGACGAGAGCCTCAACGACGTGGCTACAAACTCGTACGTTGACCTCAAGGTGTCGGGAGCAGTTACGGACTTGAAGGCTTATCTCGCTGATCGCGAAGCTCGGATGACCCTGAATCTGATGATTTGGCTGGGTATCGTGCTCTCCGCAATCGGGGTCGCTACTGCAGTTCTGATTGCCGTGCTGGGATAGCGAATCGTAGCGGTTCTCCAAAAGGAACAGTTGTGCTGGTTTCATGTGAGTGCAGGTGGGGAGTCTGCGTTGGCGATTCGCATTGATCGTCCGAGGTTTCGAGACATCTTCGCTCGTATGGAGATCCCGCGGGCTCCTGCGGACGATTTCGTTGACGCCGTGGAGGACACGGTCAACAAGGGACGTGAAGGTCTGGCAACGAAGGACGACCTGGATGCGATGGAGGCCAGGCTCAGAGCAGATGCCGCCGAACGCGAAGCGCGGATTCTGCAGAATCAGTTGGTCATGGTTGGCGTGATGCTGGGGGGCCTGGCGATTGCGACGGGCATCATCATTGCGGTTGTCACGCTCTCTGCTTAGCCGCCCTTGACCTCGGGCCAGACTTCTCGCCAGGCGGTTTCGATGGTCTGCAGGTATTGGTCAACTGGGATTGACAGCTCCCGGTCGTAGTTGGGCATGCCAATGCCGAGTCGGGTGATGCCCATGTCGCGTGCCGCGCTCAGCATCCTCAACGTGTTCGACATGTCGCCGTCGAGGGGCGGCAGCCACTGGATCGGAAAGTCGTCCGGGTCTCTCTCATTGGCTTCGAGCTGTGTGCGCAGGCGTCCGATCAGCTCGGCCAGTTGTTCCACGGTGGACTGGACGGGTGCGATCCAGCCGTCGCCGAGGCGGGCTGTCCTTTCAATCGCAGCTTGAGCAAAGCCGCCAAAGAGGATCGGTGGACCGCCGGGCGTGACCGGCTTGGGCATCACCGACATCTGGTCGATGTTGACGTAGCGGCCGTTGAAGGTGATCGGTTCCTCGGTCCAACAGGCGCGGAGCACTCGGATGTACTCCTCCATCCGGCTCGGGCGCTGGCGGAAGTTGGCGGTCAGTGCGTCGAACTCCTGCCATTGCCAGCCGATCCCGATCCCGAGGCGCATCCGTCCGCCGGACAGGATGTCGACCTCGGCGGCCTGCTTGGCCACGAGTACGGGTTCGCGTTGGGGCAGGACGAGCACGTTGGTTTGCAGCGCCACTCGGCTGGTGATGGCGGCGAGCCAGGCGAGCGTCGTCATCACCTCATGCTGGTGGACATCGTCGGTGTAGGGACCGGTCTGCGGCCGGTCGTCGCGCGCGTAGGCGTAGATGATGTGGTCGGCCATCGAAATGAAGTCACAGCCGATCGCCTCGACGCCCTGGGCCCAGTCGCGCAGCTCCGAGACATCCCAATGCCAGTGCCAGGCCGGAATCTGACAGCCGAACTCAAACTGTGCCATTGGTCGCTCCCATCAGACTCGCTCGGGTTCAATCTCGATTGGTCAGGTGTATCCTAGGCGCATCCTGACGGCATCTGGAGATGTGTGCGATATGGCGTTGGATGAACGGCATACAGGCGAAGAGGGCGTCCTGCGGAGCGACATCGCGGATGTGATCGACCGCGCGGCGGCAATGGCGGTCTATGCATTCGCCTCCGTCAACCAGGCAGGCACGACAGAAGGTGTGCGTCTGCCTCCGCAACTGGCAGAGCACCTGGCTGAAGCGACATACGTCGACGTTCTGCGCTATTCGCTGGACGAGTGCACCTGTCCCTGCCATCAGGAGCACTAGGCCTCCGAGAACCACCCTTGCCTCCCATTCAGGCTGAAGGCAGGTGTTCGACATCTCCCTTCTCCGTGCAAGCGGAGAGCGGATTCCGGCTACACTGCCGTTGACTGCGCTTGCGCAGATGAGATTTCACGCGACGACATGAAGGAGCATGCGCGATGACCACGGCGACCAAGGATTCGGTGGTAACCCCGGAGCGGTTCAAGTCGGGAATGACCTGGAACCAGTACCTGGCCTTTATCAACTCGGAGGAGAACTTCGAACGGTTGACCCCGGGTGGGCAGCCGCGCGGCGACGCCAACGTCGAGCGCTTCGTGCGCAACATGGGCGCCTGGCAGGTCTCAGAACAGGGCCGCGAGGCGTTGCAGTCACTACCTCGGTTGAAGATGCTGGTCCTGGGCGAAGACTGGTGCCCGGATGTCTACCGTGGACTGCCCGTGCTGGCTGAGATCGCCGCAACCGCCGGCTGGGAGATTCGCATTTTCGCCCGCGACGAGAACAACGACATCATGTCCGAGTTCCTCAAGGACGGCCTGCACGAGTCGATCCCCACGGCAGTGATCTACACGATGGACCACGAGTACATCGGTCACTGGATCGAGCGTCCGGCAGTGGCGAACGAGCACATGGCCAACATGCAGAAGCTGTTCAGCCGCAAAGAGGGTGAATCCGAGGACGACATGCGGGCGCGCATCCGTCAGGGCTACCGAGACCTGCAGTCGTCGGACGAGTGGGCCTCGTGGCGCGACGAGACGGTCAACGAGATCGTCGCTCTGGTGCGGGCGAACACCTAGCGGTTGCATTCTGGCTCGACCGGAGACCTCACCTAGCCCCCTCACAGAGGGGGCTGGGTGATGGTTCGTCAGTCGGCCACTGTTCCACCGAATGGGCTATCGGGCGGCTCTTCCGGTTCGTCTTCCTTCTCGGCGATCGGTGAACCCTGCTCGATCGCGCGCATCGCTCGCCAGGTGATGAACCAGCGCTGCAGTGCCGTGAGGTTGGTGAGCACGGCGAGCAGCCAGAGCATCGGCACGATCTGCGATGAGAGCAACCCAATCGCCACGATCAGGACGCGCTCGAGTCGGGTGCCCAGCCCGGTGCGGATGCTGACGCCGAACTCGCCCGCCTTGGAACGGGTGTAACTGACCATCATGCTGCCGAACAGAGAAACGGCAATCAGGACGATTGCCGTGCGATCGAAGCGCTCGGCGGCGCTGTACCAGATCAGCAGTCCGAAGAGGATTGCGAAGTCGGCGAGGCGGTCGGAGACGGCATCGAAGACGGCGCCCCAGTCGGAAGCTCGACCGGTGGCGCGGGCGACGGCGCCGTCGAGCAAATCGAACAGCGCGGCGGCGAGCATGACGATTCCCGCCTGCCAGAACTTGCCGTACGCCGCCAGGGTGGACGCGCCGGCCATGCCGAACAGGCCGATCAGCGTGAGCGCATTCGGCGTGAGACCGGTGCGGGCAACGGCCCGACCAAGTCGCCCCGAGATCTTTGTTGATATGGAGTGGGGAAGGAGAGACACGCAGTTCCCCGAGTGAACTCGCCCGCGCTGAATTCACTCTACACAGCCAGCGAAATCTGACCAGAGCTAGTCGTAAAACATTCGCTTGCCGACAAAGAAGAGGAGGAATGCGACGGGGATCGCCGCGGCGATCATGATGACGTGATTGAGGTTGAGGTCTTCATAGAAGGGCTTGTCCTGTGGTTCGATATATGGCCAGTTGAGGAGCAGCGCGCGCTCGGCGTTGTCGGTGAATGTGGAAATAAGCTCATCTTCGGGAATGCCATAGATCTCCTCGACAGCGTCATAGAAGGGCACGCCTTCGCCCACGGCTCGAAAGAGATCGGCAAGCGCATCAGGGCCCCAGTCCTGAAGGAACCAGGCGAGCATGCCGCCGGCCTGTCCGAAGTACTTGGCCTGGAATTGCCCGGTGGTAGGGACGACCTCGAGTTGCTCTGTTGTGTAGAACTCCTCGTAGTCGAGATAGAGGACGGAGCCGGCGCGTCGGAGGAAGAAGCCGGGCAGCGGTCCTTGGGACCACAAGCCGAGCGCGGCGCGCATCCAAACGGGGACCTCAGCGGCGTATTGCCTGGTGGCAGCGTTGATCAGCGCGTTGGTGACGGCATTGCGCACATCGCCCGATGTGCTGCTTAGTACGTTCACGGGAGGGATCTCGGCTGTGACGCCGTCTGGAAGCTGTTCGGTGTCTGCCGGGTCGGCGCCCGGCGGCCAGACGACGATTGTCAGGGAAGCGGGTATCTCGGTGTCGATGAGTTCGCTGACCAGGTCGTAGGCTCCCTGGGCATGGTCGGCGAGGTCGTCGGCGCGTTCTTGGCCCTGAGTGTGCCAGAGAGCGATGTCGCCGCGTTCGGCTGAGAGCCACTCGGGGCTCGTTGTTTGCGCGTAGAGGCCAGCGGGCATCAGTCCCGCGACCAGGATCGCAAGCAAGAGCACGACAGCCATCGTCCGCTGAAGGGTCATCTCGTGAGCGTAGGTTCAGACGAGAGATCGATACAGGTCCAGATGCTGTTGAGCGATCACATGCGAGTCGAAGCGGTTTGCGGCCTCCCGTCCGCGATTGGCCAGGCGTTCTCGCAACTGGGCGTCGTCGAGGAGTCGCAACAGGTTCTGGGCGAGCGCATCCGGATCGTTGGGAGGAGAGAGCAAGGCGGCGTCGCCGTTGTCTGTGGCGATCCTGTAACCGGGAATGTCGGAGGCAACCAGCGGGACGCCTGCGGCCATCGACTCGATGAGCACGAGACCCAAGGCCTCGCCGCCCGTGGCGGGAAACGCGGCGCAGGTCGCCGACTTCATGAGCAACGGGATTTCCTCGTGTGGGATCGGTCCGAGGAATGTCGTTCGGCCGTCGGCGAGCTGGCGAGTCGAGTCGCGGACGGGTCCTGCAATCACCAGTTTCGCCTGAGGTAGCTGCCGGATGGCACGCAGGAGGAGCGTGAGCCCTTTTCGCGGCTCGTCTCGTCCGACAAAGAGGATTGTGTTGGGTTCGGGATCGCGCGTAACGGCGCTAAAGGCGGCCAGCTCCAGACAGGGATAGATGATCCGGGGCTCGTAGCTGATGGCAGGGACTGCAGTCTGGTGTGAGATGGGGCTGGCGCAGATCAGGGCGTCGGCGCGGCGCATCAGTCTTCGGATTAGTGGCGCCGTCCAGCGGTAGAAGCGATGCGCGACTACTTCAGCCGAGTGCAACGTGACAACGGTCGGAACCGGAGACGGATGAAGTAAGGCGAGCGGTCCGATCGCCGGCAGGAGCGGTTCCTGGATGTGAAGGAGGTCGTGCGGCTGGCGGAGGAAGCGACGTAGGGCGAGCGCGTCGAGTGGATGGAGGGTGAGGTCGGCTCGGGTGCCTCCCAGCGAGACTCGGAGTGGCCGTGAAGGCGCGAAGATGGTCGAATCGTGGCCGACATCGTTGAGCGCTCGTGAGAGCGCGTATGTGTGGGTCTGGACGCCGCCGGGTTGCGTGGGGTCATAGGGGAGGACATGTTGGATTCTCACGGTTTCGAGTCCGGTTCGCCCTGTCAAGCGCCGGTGCGTCGTCGCCGGAGTATCGCGCGAGGAGTGGCGCTAATCCCTCTCCATTGCTGATGAAGGAGGCGTCGGGCGCCGATGTTGCGCAGCCGCGGATACTCTCCGAGCTCACCGACCGTGGTTCCAGCATCGAGCGCCGCGCGCAGCGCGTCCTGTCCGTTTCCCTCAAAGATGGTCACGGAAGAGCCGACCTGTTCGTGAAAGTGTGCGTCTGATCCACCGGTTGTCACCAGGCCCCACGCCTGGTTGGCCTCGATCACTCGGTTGCGGCGCCAGCGGGCGGAGGGGATGGGATTGGCGGTCTCGATCCCGAGTATCGGTGGCTGATTGCCGCTGCGTTCGGGGGCGAGATCCTGGACCAGGCGGTCAATGTCGCCGATGTTGAGCGCAATTGGCATGACGGCGCACGGGTGAGCGATGATCGCCACGCCGCCCTGCTTCCAGATCGCCTCGACGGTTGCGGCGGCGCTGCGGAAGAACGGGATCGGTTCCTCAATCCAGAGCGCGAGGATGTGTCCCTGTCGACTGGTGACCTCACTACCGATGATCACCTCGACGGGATGGTTGTTGCGCGCGGATATCTCACGCGCGATCTGGGCGCCACGGGTGTGGTCGTGGTCAGTCACGGCGATGATGTCTACGCCGCGTCGGTGAGCGGCGTCAAGGATTGTCAGCGCATCGTCCATTCCATCCGATTCCTCGGTGTGGATCTGCAAATCGGCGCGGCCGATGTTCCGCTCTGGATCGCTCATGTCCGGACCTCGGCTGGTTGATCGCGGGGATGGAGATCGTCCCAGGGGGTATCTCGACAGGGCGCCCAGGGCGACTCCGGAACTCGCCAGAAACGGGCGTGTTCTTCGACGATCGGCTCGAAGAGCCGGGCCAGATTGGCCGTGTTCGTGCGCGTGTCGAGGGCTCGGTTGCCCTCGAGCAACAGATCCAGCGGCGGCAGAAACGTGACATTGAACTGCAACCGATCGGGGCCGGGTCGGCGGACGGCGTACAACGGCAGCACTTCGGCCTTGGCGCGAATCGCCAGATCGATGGCGCCAACCGGAAATCGCGCCTGGCGTCCGAAGAAGGGCACACAGGCTCCGCCGCCCTGGCGATCACGGTCCCAGAGGATGCAAACCACACCGCCAGCTCGCAGCGTGCGTAGCGCCGAGGCGATTCCGGTTTGTGAGGCAGTCAGGAACTCAATGCCCACCGCTGCGCGAGCGGCGTTGACGGCGTCGAGATGATCCTGGTCGTCCAGGCGCTCGACGAGGGCCACGGCAGATATGTCAAGCGCGGCCAGGGCCTTGACCGCGACCTCGGGATTGGAGATGTGAGCTGTCGTCAATACGACGCCGCGGCCGGATCGGTGCGCGTCGAGCAGGTGGTCGAGTCCGGTGACGTGGAGGTGGCAGTCGAGGACTTCCTGTGGCGAGATAGTTGGCAGCAGTGCGAGGTCGACGTAGTAGCGAGCGGTCTCGGCGATGACTTCGGCAGTGTCGCGGTTGAGCTGGGCCGGAGTGTGTTCCGGGTGGATGCGCTGGAGGTTGTTACGAATGCGGATGCGTCGCCGTTCGAGCAGGGGCAGCGCCAGAGAGGCGGCGGTCTCGGCGATGGCGTAGAGCCACTGTCGGGGTAGGAATCGGGAAAGCCAGGCCAGAACGGTCAGGGCGTAAGCGGTCGTCATAGAGACATCTTCTCACGTCTTGAAGAAGTCCCTGAACTGGTACCACTGGTCCGGCGCCGCGTCGACTGCACGCTGGAAGGCTGGCAGCAGCGGAACGCCTGCGCGGTGGTCCAGGTCGATGTGGGGTACGAAGCGAAGGTCGTGACCCTGGCGGGTTGCGGCGAGGGGGACGAGCTTGGCGCCCGTTGACTCGGCGATTCGGTGGATTTCGTTGGGAAGGACAACTCTGTCGCCGAACAGGTTTTCGGTGGTGGTCCGTTCGTTCGGGCGGGGCGGGCGGTCGAAGAGGATGGCGGCGGTTCCGTTGTCGTTGAGGTGGGAAACGATTTGACGGAGGCCTCGGCGACCGCTGGCGGGGGCCATGCCGAGGCGGGATCGCTGATCCTGGATGGCTCGATTGAGGGCCGGGTGGCCGAGGTCGTCCACGAGGACCATTGAGGGACCGATCCGGTGGGTGTAGGCGCCGCCAAGGATGTCCCAGTTGCCGAAGTGGATGACGGCGAACAGGATTGGGCGGCGTTGGTACCACTCTTCAAGTTGCTTCCACTGGTCGGCCCACACCGGATCGTCGCCTCCTACTGCCGCGTAGCAGTCGGCCGGACTGAGTTCGTCGAGGCGGACAGCGTCAACGAGGTACTCGCCATACCGTTGAAACTGGGCCCGGGCCAGGGATGAGGCGGAGCCGATCCAATCAACGTGCGGTAGGAGCAACTCGGCGTTGCGCCGGGCGGCGTCGCGGCCTCGCGGCCAGGCGAGGTAGACGGCATCCATGAGGCGTCGGGCGGTGGTGTAGGCGAGGGGGCGTGGGAGGCCTCGGGCTGCGCGACCCAGTGTCTGATAGCCGAGGGCGAGCGGATTCATCGGAGCCCTCACCCTAACCCTCTCCCAGAGGGAGAGGGGACGAGAGATCTCCAGCCAGAGAGGGAGGGAACCGGAAGGCTACTCGCCGTGGGCGAAGGCTTCGACGGAGTCACGGGCGACGTCGTCGGTCCATTGCTCGGGCGGCGATTTCATGAAATAGGCGGATGGCGCGAGGAGCGGGCCGGCAAGGCCGCGGTCGAGTCCGAGCTTGGCGCAGCGGACGGCGTCGATCACCACGCCGGCTGAGTTGGGCGAGTCCCAGACTTCGAGTTAGAGCTCGAGGTTGAGCGGGACGTCGCCGAAGG
>VXTH01000155.1:0-9540 GCA_009837565.1 Chloroflexota bacterium
GCTGGCCGGCGTCGGCGCGCAGTACGACTCCGAAGTCGTCTACCACAACATCCGTGAGGACCTCGAAGAGAAGGGCGTTCTCTTCCTGGGCACCGACCAGGCGCTGCGCGAGTATCCCGAACTCGTCCGCGAGTACTTCACTACGGTGATCCCGCCCAACGACAACAAGTTCGCGGCGCTGAACACGGCCGTCTGGTCTGGTGGTTCGTTCATCTACGTGCCTCCAGGCGTGACCGTCGATATTCCCCTGCAGGCCTATTTCCGCATCAACTCGGAGGATATGGGCCAGTTTGAGCGCACCCTGATCATCGCCGACGAGGGCTCGCAGGTTCACTACGTCGAGGGTTGTACCGCGCCGATTTACTCCTCCGACTCGCTCCACTCAGCCGTCGTCGAGATTGTCTGCAAGGCCGGCTCCAACGTCCGCTACACGACGATTCAGAACTGGTCCAACAACGTCTACAACCTCGTCACCAAGCGCGCGACTGCCTATCGGGACGCGGTCATGACCTGGGTCGACGGCAACCTTGGCTCGAAGCTGACGATGAAGTACCCGGCCGTCTACCTGATGGAGCCGGGGGCGCACGGGGAGGTGCTCTCGATCGCCTCGGCGGGCCAGGGCCAGCAGTTGGACGCCGGCGCGAAGATCGTGCATGCCGCGCCGAACACCACATCCGTGATCACGTCGAAGTCACTCTCGATGGACGGCGGTCGCTCGAGTTACCGAGGTCTGCTCAAGGTCTATGACGGCGCCGACGGCTGCCGCTCCAACGTGCGCTGCGACGCGTTGATGCTTGACGAGCACTCACGCTCGGACACCTACCCGGTGATGGAGATCGACGAGAAGCGCGTCGACATCGGCCACGAGGCGACCGTCTCCAAGGTCGGCGACGAGCAGCTGTTCTACCTGATGGCCCGCGGGCTGTCGGAGGCGGAGGCGACCAAGATGATCGTCAACGGCTTTGTCGAGCCAATCATCAAGTCGCTGCCGCTCGAGTACGCGGTCGAGATGAATCGCCTGATTGAACTGCAAATGGACGGCGCAATTGGCTAACCCGGCCGAACCTGCCGCCGCTTCGATCCGGGCCGCCGTGCCTGCGAGGGGTGGGCGATGACGCAAGCAACGCTGGAGGCCCCGGCGGACGCGGAGATCAAGCCGGACGAACTGCGCGCTCAAGTCGCAGAGCTCAGTCGCACCAAGGGCGAGCCCGACTGGTTGCTCGCCTTCCGTCTCGCCAGTCTCGAGCAAGCTCTGGGCATGGAGTGGTGGACCGGCCAGGAAGAATCCTGGCGTCGCACGCCGCGCGAGCGCCTGCCACGACGCGCGCGCGTCGGACGGGTTGCCGGCGGATCAAATGGCACCGCGGTCACCGTGCCTCAGCATGTGTTTACCCCACGTGCCCACGCCGGCTTGGTGCATCAGATCGACGGCCGCGTCGCCGCCTCCGACCTCGCCGAGCAGGCTCGCGCCCAGGGCGTGATCGTCAAGCCGCTTGCCGCCGCGGCCCGAGACAATGCCGAACTGATCCAGCAGTGGCTCGGCGCAGTCGGACCGCCCGCCGATCGCTACGACGCCTTCGGTCGCGCGCTTTGGACCCAGGGCGTCTTTGTCTACGCGCCCAGAGGTGCGGTCGTCGATGAGTCGCTCTTCTACCTGATCACGCAGGATGTCGCGCAGGGCGACCACTGGCATTACACCCTGGTCGTCGCCGAGCGCGAATCGCAGGTCTCATTGATCGATGGCGGCGACGCCGACGATCGCCGGGCCAATCTGGAAGAATCGCCATTGATCCATGCGTCCGTAGAGCTGATTGCCGAGGATGGAGCCAATCTCCAGTTCGCCTCGGTACAGCGTTGGCATCGCCAGAGCGCTGCCATCTCCACGACCCGGGGACGCGTCGGCCGCGACGCCTCGATCCGGGTGACCACGGCGGCCTTCGGCGCAGACCTGGACAAGCAACGGATCGATCTGGACCTGTCCCAGAGCGGTGGGTTCGCCGAGATCCGCGGACTCTTTGTCGGCGACGGCAAACAGCACATCGAGCATGTCACCCGGCAGCATCACAAAGGAGTCGGGGCGACCAGCGACCTGCTCATTCGGGGCGTGCTGACTGACGAATCGCAGGCCGTCCAATACGGCCTGATCCGGATTGAGCCTGAGGGCCAGAAGACCAGCGCCCACCAGACGATGCGCAATCTGCTGCTTGACGACGGCGCCGGCGCCGACCCGATTCCGATGCTGGAGATCGAAGCGGATGACGTGAAGTGCTCGCACGCCGCCGCCGTCGGTCCCGTTGACCCGGACCAACTCTTCTATCTCCAGGCGCGCGGCATCCCGCCCAACATCGCCGAGCGGATGGTGGTCCGAGGATTCCTCTCCGAAATCGCCGATGGCGTGCCCGATGAGCACATGCGCGAGGTGATCGACGAACTGGTCGATATTCAGCTCAAGCCTGCGAAGGCAACGACATGAGCATCGAACAGGTCGCAAATCTTGACGAAATCATGCCGGGCACGGCGCGAGTTGTCGAAGTCGGCGGACAGAGCATCGCCCTTTGCCGGGTCGAGGACGGCGAACTGTACGCAATTGAAAATCGCTGTACCCACGACGACGGCCCGCTCGGCGAGGGCGAGCTGGAAGGCGACCGGATCGAGTGTCCGCGTCACGGCGCGTTGTTCGATGTGACAACCGGTCGAGCCGTCACCTTGCCGGCGATCGGTAAGGTTCGCTGCTTCGACGTGTCCGTCAGCGACGGTCGGGTCCAGGTCGAAGTTGACTGAAATGACAGCCGCTGCCCCGCTCGACACCGCGGCGATCCGCGAGCAGTTTCCAATCCTTGCTCGCGAGGTCCACGGCCGCCCGCTGGTATATCTCGACAATGCGGCGACAACGCAGAAACCGCAGTCGGTGATCGACGCGCTCTCCCACTACTACTCAACCATGAACGCCAACATCCATCGCGGCCTCCACACGTTGGCCGAAGAGGCGACCGCCGCCTACGAAGATGTGCGCAAGCAGGTCGCCGACTTCATCGGAGCCGGAAGCCACCGCGAGGTCGTCTTCACCCGCAATACGACCGAATCGCTGAACCTGCTCGCCTACACGCTCGGCTCACGCTTGCGACCGGGCGACGAGATCGTCCTGACGACAGCAGAACACCACTCCAACCTCGTTCCCTGGCAATTGGTCACGCAACGAACTGGCGCTGTACTCCGCTTTATCGAGCTCAACGACGATCAGCAGATCGACGTCGACACCGCCCGCGCAGCGATCAACGCCAACACTCGGATCGTCTCGATTGTGCACATGTCCAACGTGCTCGGCAGCGTCGCGCCGGTCGCCGAGATCTCCGAAATGGCCCGCTCCGTCGACGCCACCATGATCGTCGACGCCGCCCAGAGCGCTCCGCACATGCCCCTGGATGTCTCGCAGCTTGGCGCCGATTACCTGGCCTTTTCCGCCCACAAGATGCTCGGTCCGACCGGCGTCGGCGTGCTCTGGGGACGGCAGGAACTCCTCGCCGACCTCGATCCGTTCCTCGGTGGCGGCGAAATGATCAGCGTCGTCACCCGCGAAGAATCGTCATGGGCCGCCCTCCCGCACAAGTTCGAGGCCGGCACGCCCAACATCGCCGACGTCGTCGCCTTTGGCGCAGCGCTCGACTTCCTCAACGATGTCGGCATGGACGCGATCGCTGCTCACGACGCCGACCTGACTCACTACGCCGTCGAGCGGCTGTCGCGGCTCGAGGGTCTGGACATCTATGGACCCTCCGATCCCGCCGATCGCTCGGCCGTGATCGCCTTCAACTACCGCGATATCCACTCCCACGATGTCGCCACGATTCTCGACCGTTCCGGCATCGCGATTCGCGCCGGACACCACTGCGCTCAACCCTTGATGCGTACGCTCGAAGTGCCGGCGACCGCGCGAGCGTCGTTCTATCTCTACAACGAACGCTCGGAAGTGGACGCCCTCGTCGATGGACTGTTGGAAGCGGGCGAGCGCTTTGGGTTCGAGCGGGGAGTGTAGGGATGACCAGTAATCGGGAATCGCAGAACCCTGTTGATCTGGACGATCTGTACCGCGACGTCATCCTCGATCATTACCGAAGTCCCCGCAATCGCGGCGCGCGTGAAGATGCAACCATCTCCGCGGAGGGATTCAATCCGTCCTGCGGTGATGAAATCCAGCTCTCAGTCGCGATCGTCAACCAGACGCTGAATGGACTCGGATTCGGCGGCAGCGGCTGCTCGATCTCCCAGAGTTCCGCGTCCATGATGACCGAGGCGTTGACCGGTCGGAGCCTCGAATCGGCTCGGGAAATGTCCAGGCACGTTCAGCAGATGTTGACCGACGACACCTTCGACCTCGACGCGGTCGACCTCGGCGACCTCGAAGCGCTCTCCGGCGTCGCAAAGTTCCCGGTGCGGATCAAGTGTGGGTTGCTCGCCTGGAAGGTGCTCGACCAGGCGCTCGCCAACGCTAGTGGTGAAGCGCTCAATGACGACAGCGACATTCCCACCCGCGTCACCAGCGGCTAGATTCTGAATACGACTTCAGGGACAGGAGACTCACATGGCCAGCGAACAGGAAGTGCTCGAAGCGCTGAAGACGGTCTTCGACCCCGAAATCGGCATCAACATCGTCGACCTCGGACTTGTCTACGCCATCGAGACGCCGACCGACGACAGCGTCAAGGTCGAGTTCACCCTCACTTCACCCGCCTGCCCGGTCGGCCCCATGATCAAGGCCCAGATCGAACAGGCCGCCTCAACTGTCGAAGGCGTCGACCACGTCGAGTCCGAGATCGTCTTCTCCCCGCCCTGGGATCCCCGCGAAATGTGCTCCGACGAAGCCAAGTTTGATTTGGGAATCTTCTAGCCCCGACTCGAAACCCCCGGCTCTCGCCCAGCAGCCGCCTCGGCGCCGTTGGCGGACGCCGCACGCGCACCGTTGGCAAACTGGTGTTGCGGTTCCGCGCGCGCGACCAGGCGTGCCACCAGCGGGCGCACAAACCTGATCGGCGGGCTTGGAATCCTCGGATTCGGGATGTAGTGGGCAAGCGCGAAGAAGCCCATCGACAGGATGAGGCAGCCGATCTTGACAACCAGCAGCAAGTCATAGCCGCCCGTCAGTTCGTAGATCGCGCCGCCAACCGTCGGGACGAGG
Source organism: Chloroflexota bacterium (assembly GCA_009837565.1). Taxonomy (GTDB): domain Bacteria; phylum Chloroflexota; class Dehalococcoidia; order Bin125; family Bin125; genus Bin125. The sequence continues at coordinate 5,174 of VXTH01000155.1, forward strand.
AACTGGCCGATTGTCTCGAACATGAACAGCGTGCCCATGATCGCGCCGAAGTGGGCCAGTCCGAACGTTTTGGGCAGGATCAACGGTTCCAGCACCGGTCCCCCGGCAGACCCGATGAGCCAGCAGCACAGGAAGAGAGTGATTGCCAGTGTCAGATTGACGTCGTGCAGGAGGAGCATGAGCAACATGCCGACGGCCATGATCCCCCCGAGCCCGACTGATGCCAGCTCGATCGAAGGAATGCGTTCGGCCAACAGGCCGAAGGCCGGTCGAGAGAGCAGGCCGCCAGCGGCTTGCAACAGGAGGATCAACGAGATCGTTTCGCGACTCACTCCCATCCATTCATACACAGGCGGACCGTTGAACATCCAGCCGAACATGGCGTAGAAAAACGTGGCGAAGGCGAGCGCGATGATCCAGAAATTCCATGTGCGCATGGCTGCTCGGACTGTGAGGCCCGCAACCGCCGGTGGCGAGCGCTGGTCGAGCGAACGAGGACGAGGCTCGCCGTCGACTTCGAGGCCCTTGTCGCGTGGATGATCGCGGACGATGAACAAACCGATTGGCATGAACACGACGGCAAGCACGATCGCGGCGAAGACGAACGACTCGGACCAGCCGACGTTATCGATAATCCATTGCATGAGCGGCATGAGAAAGCCGCCGAGTGAGAAGCCCATGGCCATGATGCCGACGGCGCGGCCGCGCTTGCGCTCGAACCAGCGTGAGATCAGCACCTGGAACGGGATGTAGAACATGAACCCGCGGAAGAACGAATTGATTGAGAAGTAGAGGTACCACTCAACCACCGAAGAGGTGGTGGCCAGCAAGAGATAGGAGCCGCAGGTCAGGATCGTGCCCCAGATGATCGAGCGCCGCGGACCGTAGCGGTCGACGACCTTGCCGGCGATGGGTGAGCCAATCCCGCTGATGAACAGGGATACGGAGATGCCGGTCTGAAGCAGGGTGCGGGACCAACCGAACTCCTGCTCGAGCGGCGTGACATAGAACCCGAGTACCCAGAAGGAGACCGCGGAGGCGATCGCCATGCCGATCACTGCGGCAACGAGGATGTACCAGCCGTAGTAGGCGTTGCGGAGTTTGGTGATCACAGGGGACTCAAGCGATGGCCCATTGGAGCGCTAGCGACGCCCTCGGAATGGGCGAATAGCGGAATTCTACCCCTCCGTCCGCGTGTCACCCTATCTCTCGCGCTGCTGAGGCCACTCCCGCAGGCGGATCAGCCGCCGGGCAGTTCAATCGACGCGGCAGCCTCGATCGTCTGACCCTCGACTGCAGCCACGGCAGTGATTGCGTTCGACGACCGGAGTTGGATCCAGGGATGCCGGCGCGAGCCGCCTTCGTAGCTGAGTGTGCTTGACCGCGACAGCCAGGCCTGCCGAACGTCGTGCTCGCAGGGAATCTCCGAGGCCGCTCCGCTGCCGTTGCTCGGCTGCACGACCAGCAATGGGTCGTACCTGACGATTGCCACTGCCGCCGCTTCGGTGGTCGGTGAGTGCAATGTCACCGTCAGCCCGTCGCCGACGTCGAAGCTCGACGTGATCGCATCGTCGTCGCGCTGCACGTTGATCTCTCCGACGCTGGGCAGGTACTTCCAGTGCGCGGCGATCGCGTCGCGGGCTGCCTCCGAGTTGACTACCGCGTCGACGACATAGAGCGCCGGGATGATTCCGACCCGGCAGCCGACCATCAGCAGCGCCTCGCGGTAGGGGCCGACCGGGCTGTCGCTGCGGTCGATCATGCTCACCCGACCGTAGGTCGGCGCCGAGCGGGTGACGATGTCTGGCAGGTTTCGCCGCGCGTTTGGCACGGGAATCTCGAACGTGATGTGCTGGACCAACGCCTCGCCAATCTCCCAGGGAGGAGCGGGCGCATCGCTGGCGACATCCACGGCGGGAAGGGCGGAACTGTCAATCAGTCCGGACTCAGGCATGGTGTGTCCCTCCCGCCGGGCCATCCCGGCTGATTGCGCATGATTGAGCTATGCAGATGGCGCCTGGCAGAATCCCATGCCCCAGGCGCCGGCGCCGAGCAGGCCGCCGACTGTGGGTCCGAGTTCCGTGACGTGGATCTCGTCGACCGACAACCGCGCGGACGCTTTGTCGCGCAGCCGGCCGGCAGCATCAGGTGCGAGCGCGTGCGTGATCACGAGAATGGCCGGCTGACCGCCCAGGATGTCTGCGGCGCGGTCGAGCAACATGTCCTCGGCCTGCTCGGCATCATCCGCCAGTTCGACCGCCTTGATTCGGTCGCGAGCCCGGAATACCGGGACGCCGAAGTCCAGCGATCCGATGCCGCTCTGCGATTGCACCGCCGACAGTTCCCCGGCCCGGTCGAGGCCGTCGATGTCGGGCGCCAGCATCAATATGTCGGCGCTGGCCGAGACGTCGTCGAGTGCGTGCTCTACTGCTGCTCGGTCGCCGCCGGCCTGTGAGACGCGTGCAACAGCGAGGGCGATCGCTGCCTGCCCGGCCGTCGAGCGAGGCGTCTGGTGAATCCGCACCTGCTGCTCGTGGAAGTGTTCGATGCGCCGCGACGCGTACTCCGCTGAGTCGAAGGAGGGACTGGATGATCCGAACGCCTGGCACAGGCAGATCACACCTTCGTCGTGTCCTTCCGCCGCCTCCAGGAAGACGGACTCCCAGTCCTCGGAGGTCACCCCGTTCAGGGTCAGCCGCTCTCCCCGTCCGAGGGCGTCGTAGAACTCAGCGTGGGTTTGTTGACCCTGGCTGTGGTACGTCGCGCCCAGGCTGTAGCCGACCGGAGCGACGCGCAGGCCGCGTTCCTCCAGCAGCGCATCCGGCAGGTCGACGGATGAGTCACAGACGATGCCGACCGACATGATGCCTCTCGCCTCTCGTCGGATAGCGGAGCGTCGCAGCGCGGTCAGAATGCTAGCATCTTCGCACGTCGCCTATCCGTTCTGGATAGTGCGATCGGACCGTGGAATCGATCAATGATTCCACCCGGAGAGCAGCAGGTCAGCTATGAAATTCGGCATCTTCTACGAGCATTCCGTCCAGCGTCCCTGGACCGAGACCTCGGAGTGGCGCGTCTACCACCAGGCGCTTGAACAGATCTGTCTCGCCGACGAACTGGGCTTCGACCAGGTCTGGGAGGTCGAACACCACTTCCTCGAGGAGTACAGCCACTCGCCGGCGCCGGAGGTCTTCCTCTCTGCCGCCGCCACGATGACCGAGAACATCCACATCGGCCAGGGCATCGCGCTCTGCCTGCCCCAGGTCAATCACCCGGCGCGCGTCGCCGAACGCGCCGCCGCGCTCGACATCATCTCCAACGGCCGGCTCGAATTCGGCACCGGCCGCGCCGCGACTTGGACCGAGCTGGGCGGCTTCCAGGTCGAGCCGGACGACACCAAAGACATGTGGGACGAGGTCATCCGCGCCATCCCGCACATGTGGACCAACGAGGTCGCCGGCTGGGACGGCAAGTACTTCTCGATGCCCGAGCGCGCCGTCCTGCCCAAGCCGGTCCAGCAACCGCACCCGCCCATGTGGGTTGCCGTCTCCAGCCCCGAGACCGCGATCCAGGCGGCCGAGCGCGGCATGGGACTGCTCGGCGTCTCGATTGGCACGCCAGACCAGTACGAGCAGCGCATCGCGGACTACCGCCGTGTGATCCGCAACGCCGACCCGGTTGGCAAGTTCGTCAACAACCAGGTCAACGGCGTCGGCTGGATGTACTGCGGCGACACCGACGAGGAAGCGCTCGCCCTGGGCGGCGCCGGCGCGGCCGCCTTCATGAGCGCCGCCGCCCATCTCGTCGGCGTCGGCAGCATCTACCCCTCGCCCGCCTACAGCTCACAGGCCTCGGCGATCCAGCTTCGCAACCGGCCCGGCGACGTGATCAACCCGCTCCAGCAGGGCACGCCGATCGGCAATCCCGAGACCGTGATCAATGCGTTGCGCCAGTGGGAAGCGATCGGCGTCGACCGCATGGTCTTCCTGATCAACTTCGACCAGGTCGTGCCGCACGAGAAGATCCTCGCCTCGCTCAAACTCTTCGCCCGCGAGGTCATGCCGGCCTTTGAGGAGCCCGAGCGTCCGCCCTTGACCCGTCTGCCCGACTTCGACGCAGTCGAGGAGGTCGGCCTGCTCGCCGCTGCCGGCGGCGACTAGTGGTTCAGCAGTCCGCCCCACGGCGCTGACCGTCGTTCGAACGACCCGATCGCGCAGTTCAGGGATGCCGAAACGTAAACTGCGCGATTGATGGTGTCCTCAATCCCGCGCTCGCGACGCTGGCGCAAGCCGGTCGCGCTTATATTCTGTGGCAGTCGCGCGAGGAAGTTCGTGCAGAATTTCACACGCACCCTTCCAGGTTGAGAG
>VXTH01000265.1:0-9536 GCA_009837565.1 Chloroflexota bacterium
GTTGTTTGACTAGCCGCCTGACGGACCTGCCGTTCGCCTAGCATTGCGAGCGTCGGACCTGAGCGGCGACTGACAAGGGAACCGAGGCGAATGTCGTGGATGCCCTGATCAACGACATCGAGGTGGCCTTCGGCGGCTTCAGCTGGACCAATGCACTGGAGGTCACCGCGATCGCGGTCGTCTTCTATGCGGCGCTCCGGCTGTTGCGAGGCACGACAGCGATGTCGGTCATTCGGGGAATGGTGTTGGTGGTTGTCGCGATCATCGTGATTGGACGAGTCGCCGACTCGCTGGTGTTGAACTGGATCGTCGACAACGCGCTCGCCGTCCTCTTGATCGTGGTCCTCCTGGTCTTCCAACCGGAGTTCCGCCGGGCGTTCGAGCACGTCGGACGGGCCGGTGGGCTGAGGCATTGGGGCAGCCGACGGCACCCGTATCGGGCGATGATTCCCATGGCGGCCACCGCCGCTCATCGACTCTCGCAACAGCGGGTCGGCGGGTTGTTCGTGTTTGAACGAGATACGGGTCTCGAGGAGTTGGCCGAGGCCGGTGTACGCCTCGGCGCCGAACCGACGACCGAACTCCTGGAAAGCATCTTCTGGCCCGGTTCTCCGATGCACGATGGCGCGGTGCTGCTTCGGCCGTCCGAGGTGGTGGCCGCAGCCGTCATTTTGCCCACGCTCTCGGGAGATTTCTCCTCCCGCGGACCGAACAACGGCCAGATGGGCGGTCATCTGGGAACGCGGCATCGCGCAGCGCTACAGATCTCAGAAGAAACCGACGCGATCGCTGTGGTGATCTCCGAGGAAACGGGAATGATCTCCCTCGCCGCCGGTGGATTGCTGTCCTCCCCACTGAGCGTCGCTGAGCTGGAAACGTCTCTCTCACGACTGCTTCACTCGCGGCGCTGGGGCGATCGTCTGGGTGTGCGGATACCCGGCAGGGCATCGTACGGACATTCCGACAGGACATCGGCCGCCGGCGGAGACGCGACGGGTTCCTTAGTGCGACGCGCCGCACAGGAAGCGACCCTGTTGATCACGGTGGTGGTCCTGGCGCTCGTCGTCTGGTTCGTGATTGCCGATGCCGAAAATCGTGAGATTGAAACCCGGCTTGGGTTCAGCTTGCAGGTTGACGTGATTGACCTTGGATCCAACCTCGCGGTCGTCGGCGACCCGCTCCCTGTATCGGTAACTGTTGTGGGACGAGAGGAAGATGTGGAGTCGGCGCGCCCGGAGCACTTCAAAGCCACGGTGTCGTTGCGCAATCGGTCGGCCGGACGTCATAGCCTGCCGGTTCGGGTCGAAGCGGTGGAAGGCGACGTCCGGGTTCGCGCTGTTCAACCCGAGACCGCGGTCGTGATTCTCCAGGAGACGGTTGAGCGGGAAGTGCCGGTCGTGATCGAAACCTCCAATCCGCCGCCACTCGGTTTTCGCGTGGGCGCTTCAGAAGTGCTGCCCGAGAGCGCCATCGTCTCGGGCATTGCCACCGAGGTGGAGGCGGTCGATTCACTCGTTGCCAGGCTCGACCTCGGCGGCGCGACCGTGTCCGTCGAGCGAAGCGTGCTGCTCGAGGCCCGCACGGCCGGTGGGGGCGCTGTCACACAGGTGGTGGTTAATCCACGGTTCGCTCAGGTTCGAGTGCCAATTGACCAGGAGCTGTTCCGGCGAACCGCCTCGGTCTTGCCTGACATAACAGGAACCCCGGCCGAAGGCTACCGCGTGAGCTCAGTGAGGGTCTCGCCGGCGACCGTCGATGTGTTGGTATCGGTCGACGTGCTTGATGCCGAGGCGAGGGTCCTGACCCAGCCGGTCGATATCACCGGGGTCGAAGGCAACGTGGCAACGGCGGTCGCCCTGGTCTTCGGTGGCGGCGCCGCGCCAGCCGGGGATTCAGATACGACGGCACGTGTCGTTGTCGTCGTGGAACCAGTGATCACATCCGTCCGGTTACCGGTCGACATCGAGACCTTCGGGGTGCGCGAACAACTGGAGCTCTCCTTCGCGTGGCCGCTCACGGCCCAGGTCACCCTGCGTGGTCCGGTCGCGCTGATTTCCGCTCTCACTGGTCCCCTGGAGCCAATCCAGGTCAATCTGGGATCGTATGCGACAGGCAGACACCGCATCGACCTAAGCTGGACTCCGCCCGACGGGCTCGAACTGGTTGAACTTGCGCCAACGCAAGTGACCGTCACCCTGAATGCCATCCCGCAACCCGAGCCGGAGGAACCGCCGGAGCCCGAAGTCGACGAGTCGCCGGACGAGGAACAGTCGTCGGCGGAGGAGGACGAGAGTGAGTAGCGAAGCGGCGGACGATCTCCCGCAGGTCGATGTGCGGGCGCTCCCGGGCAATGTCCTGCCGACGATTGCGATTGTTGGGCGTCCAAACGTCGGCAAGTCGACTCTGTTCAATCGTCTGGTCCGACGCCGGCAAGCCATCGTTCGCGGCGAGCCAGGCACAACGCGAGACCGCAACTACGCGACCACCGAATGGCGCGGACAGCATTTCTCGGTCATCGACACGGGTGGCTTGCTCGGCGAGCAGCTCACCGGTCCCTTCGCCGACTCGGTCGCCGAACAGGTCGACCAGGCATTGTCGGAAGCGGATGCGATCGTATTCGTCGTTGACGTTCAGACCGGTCCGTTGCCCGCCGACGATGATGTCGCCGCACTGTTGCGAGAGGCCGTCCAACCGGTCACGGTGTGCGCGAACAAGGCGGACAATGATGCTCTGGCCACCGAGGTGTCTCAGTTCTTCAGCCTCGGCCTCGGCGAGCCGGTCGCGATCTCGGCCCATCATGGACGCTGGATTGACGATCTGCTCGATCAGGTGACCGGCGGCCTGGCTGTCGCCGAACCTCTCGAATCCGATGACGTGGCCTGCCGCCTCGCGATCGTCGGCAGGCCCAACGTGGGCAAGTCGTCGCTGGTCAATGCGCTCTTGCGCGACGAGCGCATGATCGTCTCCGAAGTCCCCGGCACGACGCGCGACGCAGTCGACACGCTGTTGAGCTTCGACGGCCAGCGCGTCTCCCTGGTCGACACCGCTGGCATTCGCCGGCGTGGTCGGGTCGCGCCCGGCATTGAACGCGCATCCGTCCGACGCGCCGGCGCCGCAGTCAGGCGGGCCGATGTCACGGCGGTGGTGATTGATGCGCATGAGGGTGTGACCTCTCAGGACCTGCATGTCCTGGGTATGGCAATGGATGACGGCGCAGGGATCGTGATCGTGATGAACAAATCGGACCTGGTCGACGCCGAGGATGGGCTGCGCGATAGCCGCGAGCGGCAACTGGCCGGCCGAGCCCGGTTTGTCAATTGGGCGCCGATCGTCTGGGTCTCGGCGCTCACCGGCGACGCTGTCGACAGCGTTGTCGCGGCTGCGCTGCATGTTGCCGAGGCGCGACGGCAGCGGGTGCCCACGCCGCGACTCAACGCCATGCTCAAGCAGGCCCAGGTCGAGCGTCCGCCGGCCACGTATCGAGGCAAGCCGATCCGGTTCTACTACGGCGTGCAGACCGAAGCGGCCCCGCCGGCGTTCACGTTCTTCGTCAACTACCCCGACGCCGTCCATTTCTCCTATGAACGCTTTCTGATGGGTCGTATCAGGAGGTCCTTCGGATTTGAGGGCACGCCGCTACGCTGCGTGTTGCGCGGTCGCGAATCGTCGGAATCGGACGACAGGGGTAGAGGTCGTGATTGAGGCCTGGATCGTCGGCGGGCTAATCGGCTACCTGCTGGGATCGGTTCCAACAGGACTATGGATCGGTAAGTGGCGGGGCGGCGAGGATATTCGCGCCTCGGGCAGTGGTCGCACTGGCGCGACCAATACGTTTCGCGCCCTGGGCCTGCGCTGTTCGGTCACCGTCCTGATCCTGGACGCGGTCAAGGGGGGCCTGCCGATCCTGATCGTGATGGCCGTCTGGGACAGTCCGACCGGTGAAGTCGTGGCCGGGCTGGCCGCGGTCGTGGGCCACCAGTTTCCGCTCTACGCAGGCTTTCGCGGCGGCCGAGGTGCAGCCACGGCGCTGGGCGCGATGATCGCGATCATGCCGATGGGGGCGCTGTTCGCTCTCGGTACGGCGCTGCCGATCCTGGTCCGGGTCAAGGTGATGTCGCTTGCGACCTTGACCGGCGCTACTTCCGCGGCGATTGGCATCTCGCTGCTCGCCGCATATGGGCATGCTCCGGACGCCTACATCGCCTACGCGGTCGGCACCTGGCTATTGGTGTTGATCGGGCACAAGGACAACATCGAACGAATCGCCTCCGGCACCGAGCGTGTCCTGTCCATGGGTCGGACCTCGACATGAGAGTCATGGTCGTCGGAGCGACCTCGTGGGGCTGCACACTGGCCTCCTGCGTTAATCGAGCCGGAAACGACGCGGTGGTGCTGTGCCGGACCGATGAGGAGGCAGCGGAACTATCTGCCGCTCGAGAGCATCGTCGGTTACTTCCCGGAATCGCCTTGCCCGAGGGCCTCACCTTCACCGCCAATCCGGGAGGCTCGCCTCCGCGCGTTGTGATCTGGGCCACGCCGTCGCAGCGACTGAGGGAGAACCTGCGCAAGGTGCTCCAGAACCTGACTCCAGGGGACACCGTTCATGCGTCGGCGGCGAAGGGTTTGGAAAAAGGCTCCCACTTGCGGATGACCCAGGTGCTCGAGCAGGAATTGGCGCTCGCTGGTCGGGAATGGCGGGTTGGCTCGATTTCTGGACCCAACATCGCACGGGAAGTCGCACGCGGACTGCCGGCGACCACCGTCGTCGCTTCGGCGAATGGGGACGATCGACATCGACTGCAACAGGCCCTGAACTCAACCTCCTTCCGGGTCTACACCAACGACGACGTGGTCGGCGTTGAACTGGGCGGCGCGCTGAAGAACGTGATCGCCATTGCGGTTGGTACCGCGGTGGGCATGGATGTCGGCGACAACGCCCGCGCCGCCTTGATGACCCGCGGGCTGTCCGAGATCACCAGACTTGGAGTGTCGTTGGGCGCAGAGCTGGCTACCTTCGCCGGTTTGGCCGGGCTCGGCGATCTCCTGGCCACTGCCAGCAGTCCGCGGTCTCGCAACCGGACCCTGGGCGAGAGAATCGGGAGCGGTATGACGTTGGCTGAGGCGATGGCGGACAATCCACACGTCGTCGAGGGTGTCGAGACGACCCGAGTGGTGCTGGAGGTGGCCGAGGCTGTCGGGGTCGACATGCCGATCGCCCAGGTGGTCTCACAGGTTCTCTTCGAGGATCTGGAGCCGCGAGAAGCCATCCGTGTATTGATGGAACGTGCGCCGACCGTGGAAGGCTGATGAGCGAACCAATCAGTCTCCAGGACGCCGCCGAACCGGTGGATGGGTTGCGGCGGGTCATCGCCGCGGTCGCGTCCGGCCAGATCGAGCTGGAACCTGACGACCTTCACGCAGTGTCTCGCCTGGCGCCCGATTCGGCAGGTCTGGTTTCCGCACAATTGGCTCAGCTCGACTCGATGAGTCGTTTCGCCTTACTGGAACAGCTGCAGCGGATCGGCTCTGAGTTTGGCGGCTACGACTTCACCGTCGTGTTCGCTGCGATGATTTCCGACGACGACGCAGCGGTGAGATCATTGGCCGTGAATGGCCTGGCGATCTGTGAGACCGGAGGGGCCACGAAAGCGTTGCTCGCGGTCGCCAACTCGGAGGAGGAAGACTCCGATGTCCGTCGCGAGGCTGTGACGGCCCTTGGCGAGGTCGCGATGCGCCTTGAGCTGGGATGGGCCTCGGGTGAGGACGCCGACGAAGTCGTCGATTGCCTGCACACAATCGCCGAAGATGTTCGGGAGGATGACGAACTGCGCGCCTCGGCCGTCTCCGCTGTCGGCGTCGTGACCGCCGATTGGGTTCCGGAATTGATCGAGGAGGCCTTTCAAAGCGACACGGCCGCCCTGCACCTGGGCGCGGTCCAGGCAATGGGCCGAAGCGCCGACGTGTACTGGCTGCCGGTCCTCGAGGGTGCGCTCGTCGCCGAGGATGAGGATGAGCGGCTGGCCGCCGTCCAGGCGATCGGCGAAATCGGCTCCGAGGATGGTGCGCCGATGCTGCTGGAGCTGTTCGATGATCCCTCTTCGTCGGAAGAACTGATTCAGGGCGCGGTAGCGGCGCTGGGCGAGATCGGCAGCGAGGAGGCAATTGAGGAACTTCAACAACTTCGAACCCACCCCGATCCAACCGTTCGGGCCACGGTCCAGACAGCGTTGGAGGAAGCAGCGTCGCTTGACGACCTGCAAGATTTGGGCGCCGCTCGCGATCCGTTTGGCTGGAGGAACGAGTAGCGTCGCGCGGGAGCTCTGCGGTGCCTCTGATAGATTGAAATTCGTTGATTGATGTTGAGCAGGAGTTATGGCGTGCGGAGCAGCAGCGAGCGCCCACGACGGACAGGAACCCGAAGGACCACTAGGTCACCCAAATCGATTCGCAAGGGAATAGCAGTGAGCGCCGGCGGTGTCGTCTGGCGTGAGCGGGAGCGGCCGGGTGAGGTTGAGGTGGTGCTGGTACAGACGCCCGCCCGGCGGTGGTCGTTGCCCAAGGGTACGCCCGAGAATGGCGAGAAGCTGGACGAAACTGCCTTGCGTGAAGTGTCCGAGGAGACCGGACTGCAGGTACAACTGGACGAGAAGATTGGCGTCATGCGCTATTCGTTCGGCGGCGAAGAGGCGCGAATCGACAAGGCCGTGCACTTCTGGCTGATGCAGCCGACCGGTGGCTCGTTTGAGCATCACGATGACGAACACATCGACGTGCGCTGGGTTGGACTGGGCGACGCGATGCGGATGGTCAGCTATCGCAACACGGCGTCGCTGCTGGAGGATGCCGCAGCGCTGCTGGATCGACGGGTCGGTCCGGCGCAGGCCTGAGCGGCGATCTACCCTGCGTCTGATACCCCGAGACTGAGGCGAACCTGGAGTCTGTCGTGGTCACCAGTCCTGCTGACGTGGTCGCTGAGGGCAAGCTGGTGTTGCTTCGGCGCAAGCGCCTCGACGACGCCAGGCTGGACTGGATCTGGCGGACCGACGTCGAGCTGGCGGAGTTGGACGCCGCCACCGTTAGTCCGTTGACCTACGAGCAGTACCGGAACCAGTACGCCTGGCAGCTGCGTTCTACGCCAGTGTATCGATCAACGTTCGCTGTCGAGACGATTGACGAACCGCGTCATATCGGCAACGTCATGTACTACAACACCGACTTCCAACGCCGCGAGACGGAGCTGGGCATTCTGCTGGGCGACCGCACCTGTTGGAACGGTGGCTTTGGCCGTGAAGCGGTCGGGCTGCTGGTCGACCACATCTTCACGAACACGTCGTTGACGCGGGTGTACCTGCACACGCTCGACTGGAACGTGCGGGCTCAACGGGCGTTTTCGGCGGCCGGGTTCCGCGACTGCGGGCGGGTGCGGCGGGCGACGCATCGGTTTCACCAGATGCACGTGTTGCGAGAGTGGTTCTGGGATCGCGAGTACCAGCGCCGCAGCGCGCCTTGAGGCCGGGGCCAGCGTGGCCGAAGCGGCCAGCCGCGACTAGCTGCGGCTGGGTAGAACGACGACGCCGTTGCCCGGGGTGCTGACCGAACCGTCGGCTCGAACGCCCTCGATGTTGAGTTCAACGATGTTGCGCTCGCCCTCGGTGTACTTCCGGGTGACGGTACCGCGCAGCGTGAACTTCTTTTCCTGCGCCGATTCGCGGCCCTGGGCGGCGGGGTCCATGCCGCGGTAGGAGCACTGCACGCGCTTGACCTGGCCCTCGGGGCCGGCGAAACGCCAGAGCAGTTCGCCGAGGAAGGCGTGCTTGAGGGCGCCGTGGACGATAATGTCGTCAAGGCCCGTGTCCTGCGCGTAGCTTGTGTCGTAGTGAATCTGGTAGAAGTCGCCGGAGCCGGCGGCCCACTGGACGAGCTGCTGGCTGGTCGGGCTCTTCTCGAGTTCGGGGATGCTGTCACCGACTTCGATGTCTTCGAAGTAGATCTGGTCCGGCACTGCGTCTGACATATCTCGTCTCCTTCGGTCTCTGACAGTTTAGGCGAACGGCTGAATCAGCCGCCACGACTGATGAGCGGCTGGATCAGCCGCTGGGGGCGGGATAGGAGATGCCGGTGCCGCGCGAGACGGCGACCACCTGGCCGTGCTGGTTGGTGTAGGTCGTTTCCGACACCTGGATCAGCATCGGCACGCCCAGCGCGCCGCTCCAGCGCTCTTGCAGAGAGGCCAGCGCGGTGGCTGAGGTCAGCGTGTCGCCGGCGCAGATCTGCTCCCCGGTGTACTCGATGTCGGTACCGCCGTTGAGCACCAGCGGATAGGGCGAGCGGAAGCCGCCGCCGCCGCGACGTCCACCGAAGGTGGCGTCGGACTCGGCCGGATTGAAGACCGGCGTGCCCAGGTATCCGGGAGGCGCCGGCAGGCTGCGGAAGCCGCGATCACGGGCGACCGCTTCGTCATAGAACGCGGGGTCGACGTAGCCGACCGAGCGCGCGAACATGCGCACGCTGGTCGTGGTCAGTTCGCTGACTGTTTCTTCACCCTTGACGCCGATCAAGGCGCGCATTTCGTCGGTGACGACCGACTCAAACTCCTGGTCTGCCATTTGGCTCCTCGCTTGTCTCTGGAGTGGTTTCGTGTTGTTGCGGAGGGACGCAGCGAAGTTTAGCTGCCGCCCGCGCTCGCCGCGACAATTCTGAATTTGGGCGGCCGCGAGGGCACCGCGAACTCCTCGCCCGTGGCCATGTCGACGGCGCAGAAGTTCCCGGTCTTGAGCTCGCGCACGAGGTCCTGCCAGGTCTCAATAGAGTCGGTCTCGAACCATGTGGCGACCTTGCCGATGTCGTGCACGGCGTGGGAATCCGTGCCGGCGGTGCCGTTCATGCCAGAGGCGGCGGCGAGGTCGGCGGAGAACCGGTTCTCTCGCTCCTTGCCGCGGCCATTGAGGATCTCCAGCGCGACGACGTGATCCATGGCGCTGTTACTGGCGGCCCGTTCGACGGCCACCTCCCAGTCCTCGCGATTGTCCTTCCAGGCGATCTGACGCCGGTAGGGATGAGCGAAGACGAGCGCGCCGCCGCGCTCGTAGACATGCTCGGCCAGACGCTCCACGCGGTGCATGCCGAAGACGTATTTTTCCATGCCCCAGGCGAGAATGTGGCCCGGGTCTGTAGAGACCTCGCAACCGGGAATGATGACGATCCCGACCTCTTCGGCGATCTTCTGCACCTCGTCATGCGGCCAGAGCGCGTCATGCTCGGTGAACGAAATGGCGTCGAGCCCTGCCTCCTTGGCGCGAATCGCGAGATCCTTCGGGTCGAGCACGGAGTCGTGGGAGCGCGGCCACGTGTGGTTGTGAAGGTCAATCAGCATGTAGGCGCCTTACTGGACTGGTGCAAGGTTTAACGCAGGGGGCGAGGGCATGGTATCACCCCGTCGGAAATTGCTGGCGCAGGGCGGACGCGGACACGAGGGCGCGACCGGCTCCCGAATTGCACGACGGGAGCGGTCAAGGTGAGCCAGGCAGGCCTGGTGG
>VXTH01000061.1:0-9515 GCA_009837565.1 Chloroflexota bacterium
CCCACTTCACCACGCCGGTGTTGGAGATGAATCGATCGCTGAAAGAGCGCGGACTTCGGGCCACACTCGATGACTTCCACAGCCAGTAGCGAACTTCCAACCACGCTGGAGGAAGCGCGGCTGCCGCACGAACAGGCGGCGCGCTTGCTGGCGATTGCCGACGGGCTCTGTTCAATCGGCCAGTTGCGGACCGGGGAGCGCTCGGGGCAGTTCTCGATCTTCAACTTCCTGATCCGTTGCGCTCCGGACGACGAGTATCCCTCGCCCGACGAGCGAACGACCCATGCGCTGCTGATGCAGGCGGGCATCATCCGGCGGCACGGCTGGTACGCCTACTTCTGGCTGCCGGACGACGAGCGTCCGTTGCGCATGGGACTGCCTGCGCCGATCGACAAATCGTGGCACTGGCATGACGACATCGTCGAGATCAGCAAGCGATTCGAGCAGTCCGAGGGCTGGACTCAGGCGGTCGGCGAGACAGTGGACGAGCACGTGGAGCGATTTCGCGAAGCGTTGCTCAGTGCGGAGATCGTCAGAGCATCGAAGGCGTAGGCGGCATCTCTGAGGCGAGCGGCACGCCCTCGGGCCGCGTCGCGGTGACGCCGGCCGCTTCCAGCGCCGACTGGTCGTCTTCGGACATTTCCAACAGGCCGCCAAGAATCTCGGCGTTGTGCTGGCCGAAGTCGGGCGCCGGGGCAACAATGCAGGGAGCGGCGCCGTCGGCTCGCCAGAGCCAGCCGTGGACCGACCAGATGCCGACCTCGGGATGACGCAGCGGCTCGTAGAAGCCGCGCGCCTTGAGGTGTGGTTCGCGCTGGAGTTCGAGCATCTTCCAGACCGGAGATGACGGAATGCGCTCGGCGTGGAGCGCGGCGAAGATGTCTGTCTTCGAGCTTGCGGCGGTCCAGCCGCCGACCAGTTCGTCGAGCTGAGAGCGATGTTCCCAGCGCAGAATCTGGTCGGAGAACTCCGTCCGCTCTGCCCAGCCTGGCGATCCCATCGCGCGCTTCAGACCTTCCCACTCAGCGTCGGTCCGCACGCAAATCGCGATCCAGTCATCTTCGCCAGCGCAGGGATAGACATTGTGCGGGGCCATCCAGTCGTGTCCCGTGCCCATGTGCTCGGGCAGACGCTGGTTCATCGACCAGTCCATGTAGAACTCGCCCAGCAGCGTCGACATCACCTCGCGCTGGGCCAGGTCTATGTATTGACCCTTGCCTGTTCGCTTGCGCTGGATCAAGGCCGTCGCGACGGCGGCCGAGGCGCAGATGCCGGCGATCGGATCGCCGTAGGAGATTCCGCTCTTGTAAGGCACACCGTCGTCGCCGTAGCCCGAGGTGGACGTCATTCCGCTCATCATCTCGATGATCGGTCCGTAGCCGACGGCGTCCTTCTCCGGACCGGTCTTGCCGAATCCGGCCATGCCGACGACGATGATGTCTTCCTTCTGTTCTCTGAGCCAGTCGTACGTCAAGCCCAGGTTGTCCATCACGTCGGTGCGATAGTTCTCGATGACCACGTCGCAGTGTTCGAGCAACCTGGCGAAGACCGCCTTGCCCTCATCAGAGGCCAGATCGAGCGTCAGTGACTTCTTGTTGCGGCTGTACTCGTGCAGGTAGAAGTTGGTGTTCCACCAATGCTCGCCCGGCGCGACTGGCGGCGGGAGCAGCGTGCGAATGTTGTCCCAGGCGCGGGGCGACTCGATCTTGATCACTTCGGCGCCCTGGTCGGCCAGAATTTTGGCGGCGTACGGGCCCGCCCAGATCATGGTCAGGTCGGCGACGCGGACGCCGCTCAGCGGACGGCCGGGATCAAACATCAGATCGCATCCAGTTCCCGCAGCCGGACCAGGTCCTCGCGTTCGTAGCCAAGTTCGCCGTGGATGATCTCCATGTTGTGCTCGCCCAGGAGCGGGGCGCGGCCCATCTTCCAGTCGTGCCCGCTGCTCAGCCAGAGCCGGCCCGGATATGTCAGGCTGCCGGCGCGATCGTCGTCGTGCTGGGCAAAGAAGTCACGACTGTGAAGGTGCTCGGAGTTAGCCAGATCCTCGAAGGTGGCCACGTATCCGAACGGCACGCGATGTTCGATACCCAGCTCCATCAGCCCCTGTCGTGTCTGACCGATGAACCAGCCGAACATGAGCGCCATCAGCTCATCGTTGTTGATCAACCGTTGGCCGGCGTCGGCAAAACGCTCCTCTTGGAGTTCCGGCAGCCCCACTGCGTTTGCGAACGCCGGGTAGTTGCGCGGCAGCGCGCAGATCCCGCCATAGCCGTCGGACAACTCGTAGACCCCCCACAGCGCGTTTAGATTGTTGCCTGACCGTTGGGTTTCGATGCCCAACTGAGCTGCACGGTTGTGGAACGCCTCGGCCATGGCTGCGTAGGTTTCCTGCACCGACAGGTCGATGTAGGAGCCCTGTTCGTGCATTATGGCACCGTAGAAGGCGCTGGCGATCGCCGAAAACGCATTTAGCCCAGCTTGATACGAAGGCTGGGAGCCTCCATTCTTGAGCGGCGACCGGTCGGGATGTCCAGTGATCCACATTTGGCCGCACGAGGCATAGAGCGTCAGTTCGGTCGCCGGCAGGTTCGCGTTTGGGCCGCTCTGGCCGAACGGAGTGATCGAGAGCATCACGAGCGCCGGGTGGTCGTTCGACAGCTCGTCGTAGCCGAGCCCGCGCTCGCCCAGGTAGCCCGGTTCGAACGACTCGATCACGATCTCGGCCGAGGCGGCAAGCTCGCGCAGGATCTCGCGACCGTCGGACGTTTCCAGATTTAGCGTGACTGAGCGCTTGTCGCCGTTGAGATAGAGAAAGAGTCCGCTGGTTTCGTCGTCCGGCAGATCGTCGGGCCAGGGACCGAACGCTCTGGAAGGATCGCCCGTGGTTCGTTCGATCTTGATCACGTCGGCGCCCAGGGCGGCCAGCCAGCGGCCGGCATAGGGTCCGGAGATCCCCTCGGCCAGTTCCAGCACCCGCACGCCCTCGTACGGGAGTGCGACGTCCGGCGGGTCCTGTTCGTGCTCGCTCATCGCAGGCAGTCTATGAGCAGGTCGCACTGCGTTCTAGACTGTCGGGGAATGTCCACGCGCTCTGCCGAACCCCTCGACGCCGACGAAGAACTCGGACCGCCACTGCTGGATGGCCTGCTCGTGGTCGAGTTGGCCGAAGAAATCGCCGGTCCATTTGCCTCGAGGCTGCTCGCAGATGCGGGAGCGAAGACGATCAAGATTGAGCCCCCTCACGGGGACGTGTCGCGTCGAATGGCTCCGTTCGCCGAGCCCGCTCCACATCGGGAAACGTCCACTTCCTGGTTGGCGTACAACACGTCCAAGCGCAGCGTGATCCTCGACCTGGACACAGGCTCGGGACGGCGGTTGCTGCAGCAGCTGGTTGGCAGCGCCGATGTGTTCGTCACCGATCGCACGCCGGCTGGATTGCTCGAGCTGGATCTCAATCCCGATGAACTGCGGGATCGATATCCACAGCTGATCATCGCAGCAGTGACGCCGTTCGGCCTGATCGGCGGCGCGGCCGAGTGGCCGTCGACGGCGCTGACCCGGGCGCACGCATCCGGCTCGGCGGCGGGAGTCCGGCGCAACCTGGGCGCCGACACCGGAGCTCCGTTGATGGCCGGCGCCAAAGTCCACGAGGCGGACGGCGGCATGGCGCTGGCGCTGGCCGTGTGGTCGGCGCTGATCGCCCGTGAGCGTTTTGGTCATGGCCAGATTGTCGATGTCGCTTCGACCGAAGCGATGATGAACATGGACCGTGTTGATATCTCGATCGCACACAACGACGGAGGCCCTCCGGCGCGGCCGCCGACCAAGGGCGGCAGCGCGTTCGGCGGCCGGCTGGAGTGCGCGGACGGTCACCTGATCGCCGTGACACCGCAATCCCATCAGTGGGCGGGGCTGATCAAGTCGATGGGCGATCCGGAGTGGGCATTCGATGCGGACGGCAGCCTGATTGATCGGCTACAGCTGGGCGAGGAAGCAGGAGATGCGATTGAACGGTGGGCCGGCGCTCGGACTCGCGATGAAGTGTTTCGTGCGCTGCAGGAGAACAGCGCGCCGGCGGGACCCGTCTTGCGACCATCGGAAGTGATGAACTCGGAGCAGATGCAGGTGCGCGAGTTCTTTGACCGTCTCGAACATCCGATTGCCAACAGCGCTCGATATCCACAGTTTGCCGCACGCTGGAACGGCGCGCAGCGCGTGGCGAGAACTGCTGCGCCGCTGCTCGGCTCTTCGACAGCTGATGTCACAACCCCTCACCTCTCGCCCTGGAGCCCAGCTCAGGCCCGACGAGCCGGAGTCATCTGATGACCACCACGACGAACGGCAGCAACGGACACCACGGACTACTGCAAGCGGCCAATCGACCGGGGCCACTTTCGGGCAAGCGGATCATCGACTTCACCTGGGCCTGGGCTGGACCGTACGGCGCCATGCAATTGGCGTTGCTGGGTGCGGAGTTGATCAAGATTGAGTCGGCCACCCGGATCGATCACTCGCGTCAGCGATCGTTGGCGATGGGTTCGTTCACGGGCGGCGTCAACCAGGCGCCGATGTTCAATGAGGTCAACCTCAACAAGTACTCGATCCAACTCAATCTGAAGACGGAAGGCGCGAAGCAGGTCATCCGCGATCTCGCCCGCACCGCCGACGGCGCGATCGACAACTTCAGGCCGGGCATTCTCGAGAAGCTCGGGCTCGGCTATGACGATTTGCGCGAAGTCAATCCGGCGATTGTAATGGTCTCGGCGTCGGCGCTCGGTGCGACCGGCCCAGAGCGCAACTACACCGGTTATGCGCCGACCTTTGCCGCGCTCAGCGGGCTCTCCTATCTCTCGGGCGAGCCACAGGAGCCGCCCGTGATGATGGGCGGCTCGATTGATCTGCGCGCCGGCACTACCGCCGCCATGGCGATGCTCGCCGGATTCCACTACCACGCCAGGACAGGGCGAGGACAGTTCATCGATGCGTCGTCCTCCGAGGCGATCGGCATGCACATCGCGGAAGAGTTCCTGCACGTTGACCTGCTTGGCCGCGATGGCGACCGCATCGGCAATGGTCACCGGGCGTATGCACCGCACGATGTGTTCCGCTGCGCCTCGATGCGCGCGCCGGAGGCCTACACCGACGGCCACAAGGGCGCGAGAAGCGGCTGGATCGCGATCGCTTGCCGATCGGACGAAGACTGGAACTCGCTTTGCGAGTACAGCGGTCTCGACCATCTCCGCGAAGACCCGCGTTTTCGCACCGGGCTCAAGCGTTGGAAACACCGCACCGAGTTGAAGCCGATGATCGAAGCGTGGACATCTGAACAGTCCGCGGTCGAGACCGCGGAGGCGCTTCGCGCCGCCGGAGTCCCCGCCGCGGCATCGGTCTGGGGCAGCGACATCCACCACTCCGAGAACTTCCGGCAGCGCGGCGGAGCAGTCAGCGTGAGACCGCCGGAAACGCGGTTGCGGCAGGTGTTGCCGCCGCCGTGGAAACTCTCGGAGACTCCCGCCGAGATCGTGTCGCCTGCGCCCCGCCTGGGAGAGGACACCGACTACGTGCTCGGGCGGATGCTGGGTTACGACCGGGACCGGATCGACGCTCTCGCGCGTGAGGGCGCGCTGGAATAACCTACATAGTCACAGCCGCTGAGAGCGAGACAACGGAGGGGACGGCCATGCGAGAGGTACTGAGAGCAATCATCAAGCCGATGGCGCGTCTCTCACTCGCCGCCGCGTTGGCCCTGGTCGCCATCTCTGCGATTCAGCCGCTGTTCAGTGACAGCGGCGATCTGCTCGCCGCTGATGCAGCGCAGACACAATCGGAACTCTCGATGCCGCAACAGGCCGCGCCGGACGAAGGCGGCACCGGCGTCAACAACTTCGACCGCGAGGAGTGGTACGAGTTCTCCATTCTCCTGGCGCCGTTCATCGTGCTGGTGACATTCATCCTGATTTTGATGTTCGCCTGGGACCGCTCCACGGGCAACGAGGACTAGGCGAGAGCCTGATCCATGGCCGAGGCCATCGCCCAGCAACTGATTGACACCTTGGCCGAACGCAGCCTCACCCTGGCGACAGCTGAGACCGACACCGGCGGTCTGATTGGTCACTGGATCACAGATATCGCCGGTTGTTCGAAGGTCTGGATCGGCGGTGCCTCGCCGTATCACAACTACCCGAAGATCGATCTCATCGGCGTCTCGCGCGATCTGCTGCGCGAGCACGGCTCCGTTTCGGAGGAAGCGGCCGTAGCAATGGCGCGCGGCGTCCGCGACACGCTCAATGCCGATATCGGCGTCGCGGAAACTGGCATCACGGGCCCCACAGGAGGATCCGAATCGCGTCCGGTCGGCACGGTCTGGATCGCCTGCGTGGGCCCCGGCGAGCGAGTTCACGCAGAACGACAGGTCTGGGAATCCGACCGCGAGGGGAACAAGCGTCTGACCGCCGTCCGCTGTGTCGAGTTGGTGCTCGAGGCGGCAGCGTCATCGGCGAACACCTGATCTCCCAGTTCTGATCGTGCCCTATCTCCACTGCAACGAGATTGACCTCTTTTACGAGGCGCATGGCGATCCCTCTGCGCCGCCGCTGATCCTTGCGCATGGCGCCGGAGGCAATCATCTCGTCTGGTGGCGCAACGTGCCCGAATTCCGCGAGCGCTACTACACGGTCACATTCGATCACCGCGCCTTCGGTCTGAGCAGGGACGTTCCTGGCGGGCCGGGCAGGCGCGCGTTCCCACATGACCTGCACGCACTGCTCGAACACCTGGACATCGACCGGTTCGCAATGATCGCCCATTCCATGGGCGGCAGAACCGCGACGCCGTTCGCGTTGATTTTCCCGGGCAGAATCGAGGCGCTGATTCTCTCGGGCACGCTGGCGGGAGCGGTCAATGACGAGGTTCGCGACATCCAGGCCGCCCACTACCGGACCGTGGAGGGCCTCACGCTCAGACAGCGCGCGCTGGCTCCGACGACCGAGCAGAACGATCCGCAGCTCACCTGGCTGTATCGACGGATGAACGGCTGGAACCCCAGACGGCCTTCGACATTCCTGGCGCCGACACCAGGTCTCGCCACCTGGCGCGGATCATCCATGCCGCTGCTGAGACAGTTCGGCATGCCGATGCTCTACATCGTCGGCGAACACGACCGGATTGTTCCCTGGCAAGCGATGGAAGCTTCGCACCGCGCCATGGACGGCTCGGAGCTCGTTGTCGTTCCCGACGCCGGTCATTCCGTGTATCTGGAACAGCCGGACAGATTCAATCAGGCAATCATCGACTTCCTCGACCGTCGCTGGCAGCGCTGATTGCCCCTCTATGATTGAACCATGAAGACACCTACGCCGCTCGTCCTGGACCTGATTGACGCCATTGGCGAGGAAGCCGTGGTCTGGCACGACGAAGATCTGCTCGTCTACGAGTACGACGGCACGATCGACCGTGGCAATCCAGACGTGATCGCCTTGCCGGCCAACACCGACGATGTGGTCAGCCTGATCAAGATCGCCAACAGGTACGAGGCGCCGGTGACTCCTCGCGGAGCGGGCACCGGCCTCAGCGGCGGAGCGCTCGCGGCCAAGGGCGGCGTGATCATTGGCATGAACCGGATGCGACGCATCCTCGACGTTGACCCGGAAAACAAGACGGCGCTGGTTCAGCCCGGCGTGGTCAACCTCGACCTCGGATCCGAGGCCGAGCGCTATGGCCTCGCCTACGCGCCAGACCCGAGTTCACAGCGGGCCTGCACCATCGGCGGCAACATCGCCGAAAATGCCGGCGGGCCGCATACCCTCGCCTGGGGCACGACCACCAATCATGTGCTCGCGCTGGAACTGGTCACCGCCGACGGCGAGGTCCAGTGGATCGGGCACGACACCCGCGACGAACCGGGCTACGACTTGGTGGGTTGCGTGGTTGGCTCGGAAGGCACGGTCGGCATCGTCACTCAGGCGCTCGTCCGCCTGGTGCCCAGGCCGACCGCCGTGCGAACGATGCTTGCCATCTACGACAGCGTCAGACAGGCGTCAAACGCGGTGTCCGCCGTCGTCGCCTCGGGAATCGTGCCGGCCGCGTTGGAGATGATCGACAAGATGACGATTGCCGCTGTCGAACCGGTGCTCAACACCGGATTCCCCCTCGACGCTGAAGCCGTCCTGTTGGTCGAGGTCGACGGACCGGAATCTCAGGTTGAGGCAGAGGGGGCACGGGTCGAAGGCATTCTCAATCGATTTGAACCCCGTGAAGTCCGCTCGGCCACCGATCCGGAGGAGCGTGAGCATCTCTGGGCCGGGCGCAAGGGCGCCATTGGCGCGCTGGGCCAGATTATGCCCAACTACTACCTGTTGGACGGCGTGGTCCCAAGAACCCAATTGCCCGACGTCCTGGACGGCGTCTACGAGATCGCCGAGCGATATCGATTGCCCGTAGCCAACATGTTCCACGCTGGCGACGGCAACCTGCATCCCTGTCTGCTGTTCGACGAACGAGAGCCCGGCGCAACCGAGCGAGTACTCGATGCCGGTGGTGAGATTATGCGCCTGTGTGTCGATGCTGGCGGCGCGATCACTGGAGAACACGGCGTCGGTCTGGAAAAGCGAGATTACCTGCCCTGGATCTTCACCGAGGCCGACATGGACACGATGAAATCGCTGCGGGCCGCGTTCGGGCCGACCGAGAACTTCAACCCCTGCAAGATCTTCCCCAAGGGCCACGGCTGCGGAGAAGCTGGTCACCAGCACGCCCAACATCAGATCGCCAAGTTCGGCCCCAAAGCGTTTGTATGAATCGGCTGGCGTACCCCGGACTGCAACATGGCGGGCGCTGAGGCTGGCGACGCTGCCCGGCCCAGTTCGCTCAGTTCACTGTTCGACAACGTCGACTCAGATAGCAACCGCCTGAGGCGCTACGCGGTTGACGATCTCGTCCCCGACGGAGCGGTCAGGGCCACTGCGATCGAAGACGTTGAGCGCCTGCAGTCGTTTGCGACTGAACGAGATCTGTCAGTTATTGCGCACGGCGGTCGAACCATGCGCGACCTCGGTATGCCACCTCGCAAGTACGACGTGGCACTCGATCTCTCGGGGCTGGACCAGGTCGTCGACTACGAACCCAACGACTTCACGATCACCGTGCAGGCCGGGATGACTCTGGCAGAGCTGCAACGCCATTTGGCCACCAACGGACAGTTCTTGCCGCTCGATCACCCCAATTTTGAGCGGGCCACCCTCGGCGGCATCTGCTCCGTCGGACGTGGCGGTTTGCGGCGCGGTTCGTTCGGCGGACCGCGCGACTGGCTGATTGGGATGCGAATGGTCAAGGCCGACGGCACAGCGATCAAGGGCGGCGGCAAGGTGGTCAAGAACGTCAGCGGCTACGACCTGCCTAAGCTGTTTGCCGGCTCCCTTGGCACCCTCGGCGTCATCGTCGAAGTAACGCTCAAGCTCCGGCCGCAGCCGGCCAGCGACCAGATTGTGGCGCTCAACGCTCCGAGCCTTGAGTCC
>VXTH01000181.1:0-9293 GCA_009837565.1 Chloroflexota bacterium
GTACAAGCCGCTGATGTACCTGGGCGGTCGTAGTTATAGCATTCTTGAGGATCACTTCGACGCGTCGGTGGAGCAACGACCGGTCGAGCAGATGCTGGAGGAAGGAATCGGCCGAGAGCTGGAGGAAGCCGAAGCCGAGCGACGAATCAAGCGGGAAGAAGCAGCCGAACGACGGGACGAGGAGGAACGACGTGGGGAGGTTGAGCCTGACACTTCGAGCCTGCCGCGAGAACTGCCGGATGCCTAATCGTCGGACGGAATTGGGTCTGTTTGGGACTGCCCTGTTTGTCGCAACACTCATCGCGGGAGGCATGACGCCGTTTTCCGTCGGTTCGCCGGCATCGGCTCAGGCAGCTACCGACGAGCCGACCGTGCAGATCGTGGCCCGACACGCCGACAGCAACCGGACCGAGTTCGGCATTCAGATCGGTGAACGGGTGTTGCTGCCCAGCGAACGCTTTATCTCGCGGACATCTACGAGCCTGAGTTGGCGTCGCAGCTCTGAGATTGTGATTCCCGATGGGCGAACGGTGTACGTGCTGGCGCGGGTGCGCTCCAGCGGCAGCGTCGAGATGGGGATTCGCGTCGACGGCGTGACTGAGCGCGTGCTGCCGCGACTCAGATTCGTGAGCGCGGGGTTCGAACCTGGTGATTGGGTCAGGAGCAGCGCGGTGACGCTGCCGCATCCCGAGAGGCTGAGGACCGTCAGCGTTGTGTCGCCGGAAGTACTCGGGCTGGGTGGTCCGCACAGTTGCGCCATCGTCGCCGACGGGAGCATCGAATGCTGGGGCTCGCATGAGTACGAGCAGACCGATGCCCCAACGGGTCAGTTCCTGACGATGAGCGGCGGGGCGGCGCACAACTGCGCGCTGAACATTGGCGGCGGCATCGTGTGCTGGGGCGACAACAGTCTGGGTCAACTGGAGGCTCCTGTTGGCCGATATGTGGCGCTCAGCGTGGGACTCGGTCACGGTTGCGCCCTCAATGAGGAAGGCGAGATCGATTGCTGGGGCCTCGACTTCTACGGGCAGGCGACGCCTCCCGAGGGCAGGTTCGTCGCGATCAGCGCCGGCAGCTTCCACACGTGCGCCCTGGACAGCAGCGGCGAGACGCAGTGTTGGGGCGATGACCTGTGGGGTGTGCTCGAGGTGCCAGAGGGCGTGAGATTCGTCGCGATAGACGCCGGCGGCGCCCACTCGTGCGGGCAGGACAGCGATGGCGCATTGCATTGCTGGGGCTATGGCGGAGATGGGCAGCTCGACATTCCTGCGGCCCGCTACACCAGCTTCACGGCGGGCGGCTGGCACACCTGCGCGGTTGATTCCGATGGTGAGCTGGGCTGCTGGGGCTGGGATGGGCACGGCCAGAGCAGCCCGCCGGCAGACAGCTACACGTCGGTGACGGCGGGCGGGGGACACACCTGTGGGGTGACCGATTCCGGCAGCGTCCGCTGCTGGGGATCGAATGGTCTGGGGCAGACGGAATCGCCTGCGGGCCGCTACGCCACGCTGGTGGCGGGGGCGGGACATACATGCGCGCTGGACGATGACGGCTTCGCGTCCTGCTGGGGCTCGAACGGTGACGGCCAGTCGAATCCCCCGGCCGATTCGTTCGTCTCGATTGCGCCGGGAACCTCTCATACCTGTGGCGTGAATCAGGAGAGCGAACTCGTTTGCTGGGGTTGGGACGGGTACGAGCAGACGCAGGCGCCGGCCAGTCAGCCAGGAGAGGGTGCCGAGCGGCTCGTGCCATTCCGATTGGGCGAGACGCAATGCGACCCGGAGAGTCTGGGCGGGTTGGGTCGGACCGCCTGCTGGAGCTCCGATTCCGATTCCCTGATTGGTCCGCCGACCTTTAACCGCTACGAGTCGGTTGCCAGCGGCAGCGCGTTCTCCTGCGCGTTGACGGTGGATGGTGAGATCGACTGCTGGGGGACGGGACAGAGCGGACAGACCGAGCCGCCTGCGGGCAGTTACCAGCAGCTGGCGATCGGCACCGGGCACGCCTGCGTGCTTGCCGAGTCGGGCGAGATCACGTGCTGGGGATCGAATCGATATGGGCAGGCGGACGCGCCCGAGGGACAGTTCGTCTCCGTGGCGGCGGGTCTGGCGCATAGCTGCGCCCTGGACGCTGAGGGCCAGATTGTTTGCTGGGGCGACGACGAGTACGGCAAGCTGGAGACGGACGACGGCTCCTATGTAGTCGTCTCGTGCGGGGCCGAGCACACGTGCGCCATGACCGAGTCGGGCGAGATTACGTGCTGGGGCCGGGATGTGTGGGGCCAGTCCTCGCCTCCGGACGGCACGTACACCGCGCTGTCGATCGGCTACGACCACAGCTGCGCGCTGAACGATGATGGCGAGATCGTCTGCTGGGGCATCAACCGGTACGGCAACACCGACGTGCCGGAGGCACTGCAGCAACCGGGCGCCGTCGCAGTGCCGAACGAATGACGCGTTGACCTCTCAGGCGACCGGGCGCATCGTCGAGGGCGACAATCTGCCGGTGCTGCAGTCCTTGGCTGCCCAGAGCGTGCAGCTCGTCTACACCGATCCGCCATTCAACACCGGCAACGTTCGCACGTATCAGCGGCTTCGCACGACGCAGGACGAACAGGGCGAGCGAGTCGGGTTCGGCGGGCGTCGGTATCGCTCGGAGTCGACGTCGCAACACTCCTTCGGCGACGCGTTTGAGGAGTACATCGAGTTTCTGGCGCCCCGTCTGCGTGAAATCTGGCGCGTGCTTCGGCACGACGGGACGTTGTATCTGCATTTGGACGCGCGCGAGGCTCACTACGTCAAGGTGTTGCTGGACGGTGTTTTCGGGCGCGACTGCTTTCTCAACGAGATCATCTGGGCGTATGACTTTGGCGGCCGGCCGAAACGGCGCTGGCCGGCCAAGCACGACAACATTCTCGTCTACGTCAAGGATCGCGAGCAGTACGTGTTCAACCGCGACGAGATCGACCGGATCCCGTATCTGGCGCCGGGTCTGGTCGGCAAGGAGAAGGCGGAGCGGGGCAAGCTGCCGACCGATGTCTGGTGGCACACGATCGTCGGAACGAGCGCCAGGGAGCGGACCGGTTATCCGACCCAGAAGCCGGTCGCGCTGGCCGAACGGATCATTCGAGCTTCGAGCGATGCTGACGAGCTGGTGCTGGATCCGTTTGCGGGTAGCGGGACGGTGGGGGCAGCAGCGGAGGAGCTTGGGCGGCGCTACCTGTTGATCGACAGCAATCCTGAAGCGGTTGACGTGATGCGCGAGCGGCTACCGGGCGCGGAGGTCGTCAGACCGTGATGTTGGGGGCGCATTCCTTCATGAACAGGCTCATCGACCTGGTCACCTGATCGTGGGGGATGACGCCGCCCGCGTTGCACCAGGTGAGGAAGTGTCCGACGCCGTATGTTGCGCCGAGCGCAGAGAGTTTGGCGGTCACCTCGTCGGGATTGCCGATCGCGCACATCGTCTCGAGGATTTCGTCGTAGCTGGCTTCTCGATTGCGCTTGAGCAATGGCGGCATGTCGTCGAGAGTGCCGCCGCGTCGGAGCCAGCCGCGAATCCCGGTGTCGGTGACGACTTTGAAGTAGCTGAGCAGGCTTTCCCTGGCCTGCTCCCTGGCCGTTTCGGAGGACTCGTGCACGAAGACGGGCAAGAGGAGGCCGGCGTCGGTCGCGGGGGCGTGCGGTCTGGCTCCGTGATACATGGTGAAGCGATTGTCGAGGTCTTCTTCGAAGGCGGTGATCGGGCTGGCGAAGACTCGCCAGCCCTCGTTGGCCGCTCTGAGGAAGGACTCGTCGCTGTTGGCCGCCATGCGCAGCGGCGGCCCTGGACGCTGCACCGGCTTGGGCACGACTTGCACGTCGTCGTAGCTGAAGTGCTCGCCCTCGAAGCTGACCGGATCGTCGGACCAGGCCTGTTGGATCACGGACAGCGCTTCGTCGAAGCGGGCGGCGCGGTCGGACATGCTGACGTTGAAGCCGGCGAAATGCTCGCCGATGGCTCCGCGGCCGATGCCGTATTCGAGGCGGCCGCCGGAGATGATGTCGAGGGTTGCGGCGTCTTCCGCTGCGCGGATCGGGTCGACCAGCGGAAGCAGGGCGACGCCGGTGCCAAGCCGGATGTTGTCGGTTTGCGCTGCGGCGGCCGCCATTGCGACCATTGGAGAAGGCAGAACCGAGAACTCGCGCACGAAGTGCATCTCGGCCAGCCAGGCGGCGTCGAAGCCGATCCGGTCGGCGTGGACGATCTGTGCGATGGTGTCGCGATAGCGCTGGGGGACGTCCTGACCGTCGGCCTGGGGCAGCTGGAAGAAGAGTCCGAACTCGGCGCGTTCACCACGTTCACCGGGCATTGGCACGCTCCGCTCGTCCCGACCTTGGCTCATGGCAGGCTAGCCGACGAAACTCAGTCGGTTTCTCACAGACCTATACTCGACGCCAAGCCAGTGGCGCATGGAAGGGTCGATTGATGACGACTGCGACGTACACGATGCAGGATTTCGTCAAGGAGGTACAACGGGTCGCCGACCGGGGGGACTCCGCCGACCAGCAGATTGCGCAGATTGCCGGTCCGCTGGAGCAGATCATCCAGCGTCAGGATTGCCTGCTCGATCTGCCCGACAACGACGAGGTGGATCCGGACAAGGGCTTCGTGATCCATCGGGCGGACAACCTGACGATCATGTGCACGGTCTGGCAGCCTGACTCCAGCGCGCCGGTCCACAATCACAATGGCTGGGCGATGGAGGGTGTGATCTCGGGGGTGGAGTTCAATCGCAACTATCAGCGCGTCGACGACGGCACGACTCCCTGGTATGCCGAGCTGGAAGAGCTCGATCCGACGCGCGTGCCGACGGGTACGACGACGGTGATCTCTGAGCCGCCGGCCGACATTCACGCGGTCGAGATTCGCGAAGGTAAGACCCTGGCGATCCACGTCTACGGGCTCGACCTGCTGCGTCAGTGGCGGTATCGGTTCAATCTCGAGACGAACGAAGTGGAGCCGTTCGCGATGGGGACTCGGCGGGAGATTAAATCGGTCTGAGTTGAACACAAGCGTTAGGCAGGATGGGTAGGAGGCACCTGATGGGCAAACTGGATGGACAGGTCGCGTTGATTTCGGGCGGGGCGCGCGGACAGGGTGAAGCGCAGGCTCGATTGTTCGCACGCGAGGGCGCCGCGGTCGCCCTGGGAGATGTGCTGGAGGAAGAAGGCCAGCGCGTTGCAGAAAGCATCAACGACACGGGCGGTCAGGCGATGTTCCGGAAGCTGGATGTGACGGAGTCGTCGAGCTGGCAGTCGATGGTCGACGAGACGGTGTCGCAGTTCGGCCGGCTGGACATCGTGATCAACAACGCCGGGATCGCGAGGTTAAAGCGGATCGAGGACTCGTCGCTGCAGGACTACCTGGACGTCGTTCTGATCAACCAGGTCGGTGTCTGGTTGGGCATGAAGGCGGCGATTCCGGCGCTTAAGGAAGCCGGCGGCGGTTGCATCATCAACACGTCATCGACTGCGGGGCTTGAGGGCTATGACGGGCTGGGCGCGTACGTGTCGTCGAAGTTTGCGGTGCGGGGAATGACCAAGTGCGCAGCGATCGAGTTCGGGCCCTACAACATTCGAGTGAACTCGGTCCATCCCGGGCCGATTGATACGCCGATGATTCGCGATCCGCAAATCGCGCGACCGGCGGACGCGTTGAACACCAGGCCGAGTCCGATCCCACGCGTCGGTCATGTGGACGAAGTCGCGGCGATGATGTTGTTCATCGCCGCCGAGGCCACGTACAGCACGGGATCGGAGTTCGTGATCGATGGAGGCGTCACGGCCGGCACGATGCGCAATCGGTGATCTCGCCTGTTGGACGACGCCGCGTGGGTGTTGTCAACAACTACCGGGCCTGGCAGCCTGGCTAGACCAGATTCTTGAAGGAGTAACACGATGGGCAAGCTCGATGGACAGGTGGCGCTGATTTCAGGCGGCGCTCGAGGTCAGGGTGAACATCAGGCGCGCCTCTTTGCGCGTGAAGGCGCGGCGATCGCGATTGGCGATTTGCTGGAGGAAGAAGGCAACCGGGTTGCCGAGAGCATCAACGACACCGGCGGACAGGCGATGTTCCGCAAGCTGGACGTCGCCGACCAGTCGAGTTGGGCGGAGATGGTCGACGCGACGACGGAGCAGTTCGGCAAACTGAACATCCTGATCAACAACGCCGCCATCCTGCGCAACGGGTCGATCGAGGACACGACCCTGCAGGAGTACCTGGAGACGATCAAAATCAACCAGGTCGGGGTGTGGCTGGGCATTCGCGCGGCGATCAAGCCGATGCGCGAGGCCGGCGGCGGCTGCATCATCAACACGTCGTCAACGGCCGGTCTGGAGGGATATCCCGATTCCAGCGCCTATGTTTCGTCGAAGTTCGCGGTTCGAGGCCTGACGAAAGTCGCGGCGCTGGAGCTGGGGCCGTACAACATTCGGGTCAACTCGGTTCATCCCGGTCCGATCGACACGCTGATGACCACGAATGAGGACACACCGCGCAGGCCGGACGGTGAAATACCAGTTCGGATCTCAATCCCTCGTTTCGGACGGGTCGATGAGGTGGCGAAGATGATGCTCTTCATCGCCGCCGAGGCGACCTACAGCACCGGTTCAGAGTTCGTTCTCGATGGCGGTCTGACAGCCGGCCGGTCGCTTGAGGTCGGGGAGTAGATCCCCCTTCTTCCCCTCTCCCTTGAGGGAGAGGGCCAGGGTGAGGGTGGCTCCCTTCCACGGCGGGAACCCTCACCCCAACCCTCTCCCAGAGGGAGAGGGAGCCGAGAGCGGCTTGGCAAACGAGAGTTCGTGGCCGTCTGGATCGACGATGTGGAAGTAGCGCTCCCGCCAGGGGGCGTCTCTTGGTTCGAACTCGGGCGTGAGGCCGGCGTTGATGGCGTTGGCGTGGAATGCATCGACGTCGTCGACGTAGAAGATGGCCCGTCCCCAAAAGTTCATCCCCGCCCCCGAGCGGGGGCCTGATCCGGTCTCCGCCGCGATCAGATTGAGATAACTCTCGCCTGAGCGGTAGGACGTGAATCCTGCTTGGGGGCCGCCGTAGATCTTCTCGAATCCCAGCGCTTCGTAGAACGCCGTCGCTGCAGCCATGTCGGCGGTAGCGAGGGTGACGGCGCTGAGCGAGGTGACCTCTGGCATGGTCAGGTCAGATCCGTGAAGGGGTTGTAGGCCAGCTCCCAGAGGTAACCGTCGGGGTCGCTGACGTAGCCACTGTATCCGCCCCAGAAGACCTCTTCCGGCTGCTTCACGAGAGTTGCGCCAGCGTCGAGCGCTTCCTGCATCTGGGCGTCAACCGCTTCAACCGAGCCGAGGTTGTGGGCGAGCGTGACCGTGGGCGTCCCGGCCGATGGGTCGGCAAAGGGGACATCGGCCTCGTCGGGGAACTTTTCTCGGCGGTAGAGCGAGAGCCAGGTTCCTTCCAATTCGAGGAAGCAGATGTCGTCGCCGTCGTTGTAGTTGGGAGCCGGCAGGCCGAGTCCGTCGCGGTAGAAGCGGACCGACGCATCGAGGTCGGACACGCCGAGTGTGATGATGCTGATCTTCGGCTTCATAGGGGTCAGCGTAGCGTCGAGCTACGGAGCGGCGGCTTCCACGGCCTGCTGGATCGCCGCGAACGAAGTGCCCGCCATGGCTCCGTTGACCCTAATTCGCGGGCCGTACGTGATCCCGATCGCCCGAGCGTCACGCAGGTTCTGGTTGTGCGCCTGCCGCGTCGCCGGATCGTCGTAGCACTCCTCGAAGCGATCCCCGTCAAGGCCGATGTCACCCGCATAATCAATGAGCTGCGCGCGTGAGGCCGCCCGGCTGTTCTCGACCAGGAAGCGATCGTGGAACCGCCAGAACGCCGAGCCGCTTTGCTCGATGGCGCAGACCATCGCGTAGCCGACCCGTTCGGAAGCCACACCGACGTAGGCGATGTTGACGAACTGGAAGCGGGCAATGCCGGTCCGGACGTACTCTTCGATCAGCCGCGGCTCAACCTGAGTCGCGATACGGCGGCAGTTCGGTCAAAACGGATCTCCGTATTCGACGATCAGGACCGGCGCGTCGGGGTCGCCGACGATGTTGCCCTCGACGATTAATCCGTCACGTGGTCCGCCGCTGATTCGCTCGACGTCCGAGGCTTCTTCCGTGTCCTCAGTACCAGTGTCGTCGGTTTCGTCCTCCGGAGGTTCGGGCGGCGGCGCTGGCTCATCCGGTTCTGGCTGAGGGGCGGCAGGCTCCTGCGGCTGTGCAGTCTCCTCACGCTCCCTCGGCGGGAGTTCGATCGGTGAACTTCGCCGCCAGCTGTCCACAGGAGTGGAACGAGAAAACAACCGGCGCGGCGGCAGGAAGACCTGGCGTGGTTCGTCGATTCTGAGTCCGAACTCAACTCGCGTCTCGCCCGAGCGACGGGCGATGATCCGGACTTGCGTGCCATCCGGCACGTCTATCAGGGAGCTGATCTTCCAGCCGTTGTCCCTGATTGAAGCTGAGAAGATGCGTCGCGGCGGTAGCTGGTCGCCCTCCGACGTGCGAAGACCAAACTCGATATCGCCGTCGGCCTGCAGCCTGGCGATGATTCGGACCGTTTCGCCGCTCTGTCCGCCGACCAGCGCAATGCTGGCCAGTGACGGCAGCATGATCAGCGTCGCGACGCCGAGCAATTTGACGAGCAGTGTTCGCGTCATCACGTTCAAGAATACGCCGAAGCGCGGCGCATTGGCGCCGCCCTTCGGGAACGGAACGTTGTTCGGGTTGAGCCCGGTTAGAAGGCGAGCGGCGCGGGGTCGGCCTGGCCCGTCTCCATGCCCTGCGGCCACCAGTGGTCTTCCCAGCCTTCGTCGTCCCAGATGTGCTTCAGGTTGGGAAGCACCTGCTGGGCGGTCATTTCGATGTTCGGGATGGCCAGTTCCTTGGGAATCGAGCCGAACTGGTTGAGGATCATCAGGTGACCGACGTGGAGCGTGCGGATCACTTCCTCAAGCTGCTCGGTGACCTGGCTCGGCGTACCCGCGACGATGTTGCCTTCGCGGATCAGGTCGTTCCAGGTGATCTCGGAGTTCGCCTTGGACTCGACCATCTTCTCGGCGGTCTTCTCACCCTCGAACTTCTTCGAGTCGCCGAAGACGGGCTTGAGGCCCTGGCTCCGAGTGAAGCCCTGCTCGATGGTGCGGACGGTGCGGTAGCCGGGCGGGTCGGCGTAACGCGGGTCGATGTGGAGCATCTTGTTGTAGAAGTACTCCGCGTGCGGCCCGAACT
>VXTH01000247.1:0-9265 GCA_009837565.1 Chloroflexota bacterium
GCGCCAGTGCCGTAGCTGAGCAGGACGTAGTCGGCGATCCAGATCTGGATGTCGTCGCCGGTGAACGGATGCTTCGTGTACGCGCCGGTGAACACGCCGGTCTTCGCGCGGCTCGTCGACTGCCGTTCGATTTCGTTCTGTCGACGCGCCTGCTCGATGTACGCATCGACGTCGGCCCGGCATTCATCGGTGGTCAGCTCGGCGACCAAGGGATGCTCGGGCGCGAGCACCATGAATGTGCAGCCGAAGAGCGTGTCGGGTCGCGTAGTGAAGACGGTGATCCGGTCCTCGCCGTTGACTTCGCGGCCCAGCGGAAACGAGATTTCCGCGCCTTCCGAGCGGCCGATCCAGTTGCGCTGCATCAGCTTGATCGGCTCCGGCCAATCGATGCCGTCGAACTCGAGCAATTCGTCCGCGTAGTCTGTGATCCGGAACAACCATTGTTCCATCTGCCGCGCCTCGACGACCGCATCACAGCGCTCACAGATTCCGATCCCATCGTCGTTGCGTATCACTTGCTCGTTGGCCAGCACGGTGCCGCACGGGGGACAGTAGTTGCAGTCGGCGCCGGCGCGATAGGCCAATCCGTGTTCGTACAGCTTGAGGAACCACCACTGGGTCCAGCGGTAGTACTCGGGATCGGAGGTCGAAAACTCGCGGTTCCAGTCGAACGAGGCGCCCATCGACTTGAGCTGGCGGGTCATGTTCTCGACGTTGGCGTAGGTCCACTTCTTAGGGTGAGTCTGATTGTTGATGGCCGCGTTTTCGGCGGGCAGGCCGAAGGCGTCGAAGCCGAGCGGGAAGAGCACGTTCTTGCCCTGCATCCGGTGCCAGCGGGCGGCGACGTCGGAGGGCGCCATCGCGTACCAGTGGCCGATGTGCAGATCGCCGCTGGTGTAAGGCAACATCGTCAGGAAGTAGTACGGAGTTCGCGGATCCTCGTTGTCGACCCGGTACAGACCGTCGATCTCCCAGCGTTCGCGCCAGCGCGGCTCAATCTCGGACGGGTCGTAGGCGGGAATCTGCGTCACTGTGGTCATAGGTCCAGATTACACGGGGGTATCTTGTGATCTGACCCGCAAGCCGATGGGAAGAACAGGAATATCGCTCTATGACCGACGGACCGCTGGTTGGTGTGATGATGGGTTCGCACTCGGACTGGGACACGATCAAGAACACCGCCTCGACGCTTGAGTCGCTGGGAATCTCCTGGGAGGCGCGGGTGCTCTCGGCCCACCGAACGCCCGACGAAACGGCCGAGTACGCGGCCGAGGCGCAGGGTCGCGGGCTCGAAGTGATCATTGCGGCCGCCGGCGGCGCGGCGGCGCTGCCCGGCGCGGTGGCGGCCAAGACGCCGATCCCGGTGATCGGCGTGCCGGTCAAGGGCTGGGCCACGGACGGTCTCGACTCCCTGCTCTCGATGGCTCAGATGCCGCGCGGCGTGCCCGTCGCGACCGTGGCCATCGGACGGACCGGTGCGGTCAACGCCGCGCTGCTCGCTGGGCGCATCCTCGCCTTGTCACACCCGGAGATCGCCGACGCGGTCAATCGCGATCGCGCGCAACGCGCCGAGGAGCAGCTGAGTCAACCGCATCCCACGCTGGACTGAACCTGAGGCCGATGGCCGTCCATCAGATCACGACGCTGCCCAGAGACGCCGCCGTCCTCCGTACCCCCGCGAAACGCGTGCGCAAGTTCGACGCGTCGCTGCGCGCGCTGGTCGCCGACATGATCGACTCGATGAACGCAGCCCACGGCGTCGGCATCGCCGCGCCGCAGATTGGAATTGGACTGCGCGTCGTGGTGATCGGCATGCCGGGTGAGCGGCCCTTTGTGATGGTCAATCCGGAGGTGGTCAAACGCAGCGGCGAGCGCGAGCTGATCGAGGGCTGCCTCAGCGTGCCTGGCTACCGTGGCCGGGTGACACGCTCGACCCGCGTCCTGGCCAAGGCGCAGGACATCTCGGGCCGCGAGATTCGCGTGCGGGCCGAAGACGATCTGCTGGCGCAGTGCCTTGAGCACGAGATCGATCACATCAACGGTCGCGTCTACATCGACCACGTGCCTTCGATCGATCAGCTCTGGACCCTGGACGAAATGATCGCTGATGACGATGACGAGGTTGACGAGGACGATGAAGTCGACGAAGACCTCGATGAGGAGTGACGCGGCTGCAGTGCTGCCCACACTGGCTGAGCTTGAGGCGGACGGCGTCTGGGTGGTTGGCGGTGCAGTTCGCGATGCACTGGCCGGTGATCAGAGTGAGCGGTTTGACATCGACATCGCAGTCGCCGATGGCGAAGATTGGGCTCGCCGTGCCGGAAATGCACTCAACGCGCCCACGGTCAAGATCAGCGCCCACTTCGACATCTGGCGGATTCCCCTCGACGGCGGCCAGATCGATGTCTGGGATCTCCCCGGCAACGACATCGAGCGGGACCTGCGCCGTCGCGATTTCACGGTCAATGCAATGGCCGTTCCGTTTGGCGATTTCCGCAGTGGCGAGCTGCAAGCGTCGCTGTTGGATCCATGTGGCGGGCGCTTCGACATCCAACACCGCTCACTTCGACTGGTCAGCGATGGCGCGCTCAGAGCTGATCCGCTGCGCATGCTGCGAGCCGTGCGCCTCGAGGCCCAGGCCGGTTGGCGTCCGGATCTCGAACTGCGCTCGGCAATCAAGCGAGATGCCGCGCTGATCATCGAGTCGGCGGCCGAGCGGCAATGGGAAGAGCTCCAGCGCATCCTCCTGAGTGAACGGCTCCCCTGGGCCTTGCGACGGATGGAACAGGCTGGGCTGCTCGATCGCATCTTGCCGGAACTCGCCATCGGACGCTTCGTGGACCAGCGTCCCGTCCACCGTCGCGATGTCTTCTGGCACCAGATCGACGCTGTGCGCTGGATTGTTCGGCTGACATCTCCGAGCGTTGCCCGGGGATTGCGGGCGTCGGCGATCTGGCGTGAGCTACAGCCGCTGCTGGATGTCGCTGCAATCCGGGCCACGCTGGACGAGTGGCGGTTGCCGCTGCGTCTGGCGACGCTGTTGCACGACATCGGCAAGCCGCAGACGCGCACCGTCGATAAAGACGGCTCAACGCACTTCTTCGGCCACTCGGAACTGGGCGCGGAGATGGCGCGCGATCGTCTGACCGCATTGAGAGTCCCGGCCAGGACGATCAACCGGGTCGAGCTGCTGATTGCGCAGCACCTCCGTCCAGGACAGGTCAACTCGCCGGGACAGGCGCCCACTGACCGGGCGCTGCACCGTTTTCGCACGGCGCTCGGCGACGCAGCAGTGCCGCTCTGTTGGTTGTTCCTGGCCGACTCGCTGGCCACGGCCGGCGCCGAGTCGTTGCTGCCGCGTTGGCGGGCCTACGCGGGGCACGTCGCGCGAATCCTCGCCTGGCAACCGAAACGGCCGGAGCAGATCGGGCGGATTCTCGACGGCAATGCGATCATGGAGGCTGCCGGACTGGAGCCCGGACCGTTGATTGGACAGATCCGTGCGAAGATTGATGAGGCGGCGGCGGTCGGCGAGATCGCGACCGTCGATCAGGCCCGAGAGATGGCCCGCCGGCTCGCGCGCGACGCGACCGTGTCTCAGGGCCACTTGACCGCCGGCCACTAACATAGTACGCCTGTACTGTACCTGCTCGCCGTAAACGAAACCCGCCATGTCTGCTCCTGTTGAGCTACCGAACACAGACCGAACAGCCAACGAACTGCTTCGACCAGCACAGAACACCGGCCGACCGTTTCCGCACAGATCCGAACAGAGCCGAACAGACCCGAACGCGTTCGGCCTTCCAACATCTTCCAAAGCTAACCACTTCGACCACACGATCTCCCGCAAAACACTGGGTTTGCTCCACTTCGGCGCCAGAGAAAATTTCGAACCTGACCACCTAGTTACTCGACATAACTGGCAACAGACCGAACACCCCGCCTCAATCCGTACGGCAGCCCGATCGGGCGCTGGGAGGAACGCCGCATGACCGAAGTCATTCTGATCACGCTGCTCGTCGTGGCGTTGTTCTATCTCTTCTTCATTCGCCCGACGCGCTCAGAGGAGCGCCGCCGACAGCGCGACCTGAATGAGTTGCGGGTCGGCGACACCGTGCTGACTCGCGGCGGTCTGATCGCTGAAGTCGAGGGTGTCGAGACGCCCGAGGACGGTCCCATGGTGGTCCTGCTGCGCCTCTCGGAGAACGTCGTGGTTCGTGCGCGAACCGGGGCGGTCGAGGAGCGAATCAGCACTGGGCCTATTGACGACGTCAGCGACGAGGCCGAATCCTGACGAGCGGCAGCCAGGTTGGCTGAACACAACCGCGTGGCTACTTATGCTGAACCGACATAAGCGGGATAGAGTGCGCAGAGCGCTCTCAATGCGTCGGCCCTATTCGCCGGCGCGCGCAAGCGGCTGATGGGTGGCACGATCGGCAATGCAGCCGGTAATCGACTTCTTCCGACGATTCAAATTCCGCGACGCGTACATCTTCGCGGTGATTCTGATCCTGACTGCGTTTGCCATCGCATCAGCCTGGCCCGGCAATCCCGACCGCTACCTGCCCAGCTTCATTCCCTGGCCCTCCGGCGGTGGCGTATCGGTTGGGGATTGGGAACGCAATGAGTTTCGTCTTGGCCTGGACCTCGCCGGCGGCGTCTCGATCACCCTTGAGGTTGCGGGCGAGGCGGCGCCGGTCCGGCGCGGAGAATCCCTGAACCAGTTCCTCGACCGCGAGGGCGTTTCGCTGGACCAGATTCTCAGCCTCAACCCCGCGCTGGCTGAGCTGGAGAATGAGTCCTACGACCTGCCCTTGCCCGAGCGCTTCGCCGAAATCGTCCTCCCGCTCGACGTCGACGACGCCTCAATCGAAGAGGCGGTCGAAGAGTCGCGTCGGGTGATCGAGGAACGAGTCAATGGCTTCGGCATATCCGAGGCGGAAGTGACTGTTGTCGGGGCGGACCGAATCAACGCTCAGATTCCTGGTGTGGACGCCGACGAGGCGTCCGACCTGGTCGGTTCCACCGCATTGCTCGAGTTCCGCTCCATTGACGCGGCCCAGCCGCAGCCACAGCCGCCGCTCGACCGCCTGCAGGTTGGCGCAGCGATCGACGACGTCTGGGATGCAACCCTGCCGCGCGACGACAGCCGCTTCGTGCGTCGTGCAGATCCCTACTTCATTCCCCCGCCGGACGAGGACGTGATCGTCGCGAACGGCGTGCGCTGGTTGCCCGCCTCGGGCATCAATGCCGAGGGGCTGACCATTCAACTTTCCGGTCGACACCTGATCGCCGAATCGATTTCGCGGACGATCGATCAGGGCGGTTCTCCGGCTCTGTTGTTCGAGCTGGACGACGAGGGCGCGCGGCTGATGGAGCAGATCACCCGTCGGCTGTTCGAGAGCCGCGGGCTGCTCGGCATCTTCGTCGATGGCCGGCTGATTTCGAGTCCCTCGGTCAACGCCGTGATCTCCGACAGCGGAATCATCAACGGCCTCTCCGAGGAGGATGCGGTCACGCTCCGGCGTCAACTGCGGGCTGGCGCCTTGCCGATCAACCTGCGAGTGCTGCAGAGCACCGAGGTGGCGGCAACGCTGGGCGAAGATTCGGTGATCGATACGGTCCAGGCCGGGGTGGTCGCCTTCGTTGCAATCGTCGTCTTCATGATGATCTACTACCGCGTACCGGGAGTGGTCGCGGCGCTCGCACTGCTCGTCTACGCCGCCGGCGTGATGGCCACGTTCAAGCTGGTCCCGATCACGCTGACCCTGGCCGGTGTCGCCGGTCTGGTGCTGTCCATTGGCTTCGCGGTCGACGGCAACGTGCTGATCTTTGAGCGGCTCAAGGAGGAACTGCGCCTGGGGCGCAGCCTCTCGGGAGCGGTCGAGACCGCCTGGGCTCGCGCCTGGCCGGCGATTCGTGACGGCAACGTGTCGACCATCATCACGGTCGCGATCCTCTGGCTCTTCGCCGACGCCCTGAACCAGAACCTGATCAAGTCCTTCGCCCTGGCGTTGTTGGTCGGTACGGGCTTCAGCTTCGTCACCGTGATCTTCGTTACCCGCAACTTCATGACGATGGCCGTCAGCACCGGCTGGATCCGTGGATTGCGGCCGTTCGGTGTCCGCCAGATGACCGTCCGGCCGCGCGCCGGCGAGGCGGGAAGCGGTGAAGGGGGCAGCCCAGCATGATCGATTTCGTCGGCCGCCGCCGCGTCTACGCCGTGGTCTCACTGTTGATGATCATTCCCTCGTTGATCGGACTCGCACTGTGGCAGTTCGAAGCAGGCCTCGACTTTGCCGGCGGCCTGGAGACGGAAGTGCGCTTCCTTGGCGACACCGATCTTGATGACGTGAACGAAGCAGTCGCGGGCATCGAGGGAGCCCCTGAAGGTACGCAGTTCTCGGCGAACGAAGGCGAGGACGGCGCGTTTGTCGTCAGCGCCTCCTACGAGTCCGGATCTCTGGACGACGGCTTCGCGATTGCCGATCTGATCGGATCCCAGCTAGGGGCAGAGTTGCCGGCGAGCGTCAGCCTCGGACTGGATGTGGATGAATCGGAAGTCCGCACCGAACTCTGGTTCCCCGGCCAGGTAAGCCAGGACGAGGTCAGAGCCGCGTTGGAGACCGTCGGGCTCGGCGGCGCCAGGATTCAGGCGACCGCGGACTCGGCCTTCCGCATGCGCGTCGAGCAGCCGTCCGACGGTGACCTGGAGCGACTGCGACAGCGAATCAACGATTCGTTGCGGGGCGAAATCGGGCCGATTGTGGTTCTGCAAAGCTCCTCAGTCTCGGGGACGCTATCGGTCGAGATCGCGCGGGACGCGGGCGTCGCACTCGCCGTCGCCGCCGTTGCGATCCTGATCTACATCTCGCTCGCCTTCCGCCGTCTGCCCAATCCCGTGCTCTACGGCTCGGCGGCAATCGTCGCCCTGTTGCACGACGTCACCATCGTCGCCGGCGCGTTCGCCATCGGAGGCCAGCTGGCCGGCCTCGAGGTCAACGCGATGTTCGTCACGGCCTTGCTGGCGATCATTGGGTATAGCGTCAACGACACGATCGTCGTGTTCGACCGGATCCGCGAGAACCTGTTGCTCGATCCACGCGAGGACTTCCGCCGGGTCGTCAACGCGGCCATCACACAGTCGCTCGGACGTTCACTCAACACCTCGATCACCGTGGTCCTGGCGCTGCTTGCGCTCCTCCTGATCGGTGGAGTCACAATCCGGCCGTTCGTCGTCGTGCTGTTCATCGGCACCGTCGCCGGCACGTACTCGTCCATCGCAGTGGCCAGCCAGATTGTCTTCCTCTGGCAGGACGGCACCCTGCCGCGCCTGCTGCGCCTGGGCGGAGAGCGCCGGGTCGTCCGGCGGGTCGAGCGCCGAGTCTAGCCGCGCCAAAGAACCCTGGCGTCGCCCACCCTTCGGGTGACGCGGCTGGTATCGAGATGTTCGAGGAAGGCTTGGGCGATCTTGCGGCTGGTCCCCAGGCGATCGCGCACCTCCGCCAGCGTCGCCCGTTCCTGGGCCTCAAGCAGCGCCCGCGTCTCGTTGACCATGTCATCAAAGGTCTGCCGCTCGAGGTTGACGCCGCCCTTGAGCCTCACGATCAGGCCTTGCGCCTCGAGATACTCCAGCAGATCTCCATCGAACGCGGCATCGGTATCGGGCCGCACGCCTTGATCCTTGAGCCGCGACAGGAGTGCATCAACCAGCGCCTGTTGCTCATCAGAGAGGGCGACGCTGCGGTCGGGAAGGTCAAACGACCCGTCGCGGACCATGAGCTGTCCGGAATTGGACATCAGCTCCTGCAGGAATGAGAAGGCTCGCTGAGGCAGGTTGAGGCGGCTGCGCAGATCCTCGCGCGGTAAGCCGGCCCGAAGCGGATATGAGTTGACATAATCCGTCACTGTCGCTTCGGCGCGCGCGGTGAGCGCGCCCAGACCCGCATCGGAGATCAATACTGCGGAGTCAGACAATCCTGCCTCGTCGAGGACGATGACTGAGCCGCCCGAGATCTGGCGTTCAAGCGCGGCAGTCGCCTCTTCGACGGCCAGTTCGCTGCGCGCGAGCAGGTCGCTCCAGCGGACCGGCTCCATTCGTTGCAGGACAGTCAACAGCGTGTCGTCGGGAGACCCGTCGAGCAGCCGCTGCAGGGCCTGGAGCGTTGACTGATCGTTGCGATGGTGGCGTCGCGGTCGGGTGTCGACGATTCTGCCGCCGGCGACAGTGGCTTCGGCGGATCGAAGCACGAAGTGATCGCCGCGCGCGGCGGCGATCGGCCGTTCCAGACGCAGCTGCGCCCACGTCGAGTCGCCGGGCGCCAACAGATCACCCTCGAGCAGGCGGATCCGCGCCTGTACCTCATCAGCGCCGACGTGCAGGGTGCGGGTCGCGTTGTGCGGCAACGGCCTCGACGCACCGTCCACTGCGCGGAGCCGGATGTCGATTGCCGAGGTCGGTTCCAGCCAGCCAGGCGAGGTGAGCACCATGCCTCGCTCGATGTCGTTGGCTGAGACGCCGCTGAGATTGACGGCCGTGCGAGCGCCGGGCGGCGCTGTGTCGAGGGTTTCCTCATGTGATTGCAGCCCTCGGACGCGGCACTCGATCCGACCAGGTTCGATCACCACCGGATCGCCGACCGAGATTTCCCCGTCGAGCAGCGTGCCGGTCACGACTGCGCCGAAGCCGGAGATGGAGAAAGCGCGGTCGATGGGCATTCTCGGGCGTCCCTGGTCGGGAATCGGTGGCAGGTCGTCTATCAGGGAGTCGATCAGCGTGCGCAGCTCCTTGATGCCGTCTCCGGTCAGCGCGGAGACTGGAGCGATTGGCGAACCGGCCAAGGCTGTGTCTGCGAGCAGCTCGACGATCTCCTCTTCAACCAGGGCGAGCCATTCTTCGTCGACGAGATCTGTCTTGGTCAGTGCGACGAGGCCGCGGTCGATGTCGAGCAGATCGAGGATGTCGAGATGTTCTCTGGTCTGGGGCATGACGCTCTCGTCGGCCGCGATCACGAGCAGCGCCAGGTTGATTCCGCCGACGCCGGCGAGCATGTTCTTGATGAACCGCTCGTGACCGGGCACGTCGACGATGCTGACGGCGCGGCCGGAGGGGAGCTCGCACCAGGCGAAGCCGAGATCGATGGTCAGGCCGCGGGCCTTCTCCTCGGCCCAGCGATCGGGATCGATGCCGGAGAGCGCCTGGACCAGGGCGCTCTTGCCGTGGTCGACATGTCCGGCGGTGCCGATGACGTACACGCGTTTACCC
>VXTH01000154.1:0-9193 GCA_009837565.1 Chloroflexota bacterium
CCTTTCCAGGATGCCGGGGCGCCGATTCGAATAGCCGTGGCGATCGTTTCGGGATGTTCCACCGGATGACCGAGCACCAATGGCGCTGCTCCCGATGCCTGAACTCCCAGCATCTTCGGGCGCCGCGATGCGATCTCGGCGTGGAAGTACTCACAATAGCCCTTCCAATAGGCGGTGATGTTTCCGGCGTTGCCCACCGGGATGCAATGCAGATCGGGAGCGTCGCCGAGCGAGTCGACGACCTCCATCGCAGCCGTTTTCTGTCCTTCGATCCGATAGGGATTCACTGAGTTGACGAGGGCAAGCGGCAGTCGTTCGGTCAACTCCTGAGCAAGAGTCAGCGCATCGTCGAAGTTACCGTCCACGGCAAGTACGCGAGCGCCGTGGGCTGTAGCCTGAGCCAGCTTGCCCTGCGCAATCCGACCTTCCGGCACCAGCACAAACGCCCGCAGGCCGCAACGAGCCGCATAGGCGGCTGCAGAAGCGCTGGTGTTACCAGTCGACGCGCAGAGCACGGCCGAGGCGCCCTGCTCCACAGCCTTGGCGACAGCCACGACCATTCCGCGATCCTTGAACGAGCCAGTGGGGTTGCAGAGTTCGAGCTTTAGCCAGACTTCGTCGGCGCCGGTTGCCCGTTCCAGGCTCTCAGCGCGCACTAACGGCGTGCTGCCCTCGCCCAGCGTGATGCATGGCGTCGACTCGCTCAGCGGCAACCAGTCGGCGTAGCGTTCGAGAACCCCGCCGCCCAACGCTGCGCTACTCCGTAGTGCGTTGCTAGCCATCGCTCCGGACTCGCAGGTACGACTTCAGCTCGCGGATCTCCTGCTCCAGTTCTTCGATTTGTCGTCGGCGAATCTGCTCCTGCATTGCTACAAACCGGTCCTGCTCTTGAGCCGACAGGGTCGAGACGCTCTCGATCTTGTCTCCCAGGGAAGCGACCGCCCGCTCGCGGCGAGCGTCTCGGGCTCGGAGTTGCTCGCCGACCCGCTCGATGTTGCCAATGCGCTCTTCCAAGGCCTCGAAGCCTCTCTGCACCGCGGCCACGATCGCCTTGGAGGCGTCCAGCGACTGCAGCGATTCCTCCACTCGCCCGCGCAACGCCTCGACGTTGTTGCGCAAGTCATCCCACTGCTCGGCTGTCTCCTGGACCCGGCGGAGATTCTGGTAGGAGAGATCGACACGCTCCGTCAGTCCAAACAGCTGTCGCTCCAGCGCCTCGACCCGAGTCTCCAGTGAGCTCTCCTCGCTTGCCGCGCGGCGCAGCACGTCCGCATTGGCGGAAATTCTCGCGCCCAGGGCCACCTGGCCGTTCTCTATCTGCGAGAGCCGATGAGCGATCTCACCGCCCTCTGTGTTGACCCGGCGGATCGCCTCGTCGAACACGGCGAGGCGTTCTCGCAAATCGTTGAGGCCCTTCTCGCTTGACTGCAACCGCCGACTGGCGTCATTGCCCGACTCGCGCTGCCCGTCAACCTCTTGGCGCATCTGGCGGATCGAGGCTTCCGACAACTCCTTGTTTTCGTCCAACTCGCTGCTAAAGCGATTCACCCGCTCACGCAGGGCGTTGAGCTCGTCCAGCTGCCGCATCGCGGTGCCGATCTCAGAGGCCAGCGAAATCGCCCTGCCTTCCAGATCTCGCATGCGTTGGTCAAGGTTGTTCAGCTCTCGCTCGTCGCGTACGTGGGATTGCGCAAGCTCAGAGGTGCGATTGCGCCGTCCCGCAATCGACTCCTCGAGCCGCAGCCAGCGAGTATCGGTCCCTTCGACCGGATCAGTCGTCGTCACAGCCATCCTCTATCCGAAGCCGGACCCCAAGTTCTATCTCCGAGTCGGATTGCGCCAGTCCTTCCAGGACGCGATCCACAGCGCCATCGCTGCATGCGTGCGTCGTCACGATCAAATCGGCTAACTCGCTCCGCTCAGGATGCGGCGTTTGCAAGACCGATGCGATGCTCACCCCTTCAGCAGCGAATGCTGCTCCCAATTCTGCCAGCACACCGGCCCGATCGGGAACCTCCAGTCGCAGATATGTGCGTACATGGATGTCCGCTAACGCGGCGAACCTTGGCGATTGATCGATGTGTCGCGAATGCCTGGGGGATTGACCA
Source organism: Chloroflexota bacterium (assembly GCA_009837565.1). Taxonomy (GTDB): domain Bacteria; phylum Chloroflexota; class Dehalococcoidia; order Bin125; family Bin125; genus Bin125. The sequence continues at coordinate 2,109 of VXTH01000154.1, forward strand.
GACGCCAGACGGCCCGCCACTTCAAGGATGTCCGCCACGACCGCGCTCGATGTCGCACCGGCCCCGGCGCCGGGGCCCTCGAGGACTACCGAGCCGATCGGATCGCCCGAGACCGCGACTGCGTTGAGCACGCCTTCAACACCCGCCATCGGGTCATCAGTTGAGACCAGAGTCGGATGAACGCGGAGGTCCAGTCCCGACGGTGTTTGCCGGGCGGTCGCCAGCATCCGAATTGCATAGCCCAGATCGCGGGCGTGCACGAAATCTCTCGCCGTCAGCAGTCGGATGCCGTCGCGATACACGTCCTCGGGACCGACCTGGGAGTGAAAAGCCAGGGATGCGAGGATCGCCAACTTGTAGGCCGCATCGATTCCGTCGACGTCGCTGGTCGGATCAGCTTCGGCGTAGCCCAGGCGCTGCGCCTCCGACAAGGCATCCTCGTAGCTTTTGCCGTCGCGCGACATGGCCGTGATCATGTAATTGGTCGTACCGTTGATGATCGCTCGTACTGATGACACATCATTGGCTTGCAAATCACGCTGCAGGACGCCGATGATTGGGATTCCGCCACCAACGCTCGCTTCGTACCTCAACTCCGCCCCGCATCGCTCAGCCAGCCCCAGCAACATCGGTCCATTCTTGGCCATGACTTCTTTATTGGCGGTCACCACTGGCTTTCCGGCCGACAGCGCCGCCTCAATACACGCGGTGGCCGGCTCTTCGCCACCCATCAGTTCCACTACGAGATCGATGTCGGAGCGAGTAGCCACGGCCCTGGGATCGTCTCCAATCGCTACTCCGGCCGCGGCAAGATCAGCTCGCGCTGCGACGTTTCGCACCGCTGCCGCGCGTACCTCCAGCCGTCGCCCGCAACGTGCTTCGTACGACTCGGCATTGCACTGCAAGGCCTTGAGCACGCCGCTTCCAACGACGCCCAAACCGAGCAGACCGATGCCAAGCACGTCGCCCATTAGTCGCCGGTCTCCTCATCCGGCGCCGCGTCTGCTCCTTCAGCAACCAGCGGTTCAGTAGTCGCTGACTCAATCACCGCTGGCTCGTCCGTCTCAGCTTCCTCCATTGGCGCTTCCTCGACCGTCGCTTCGACCCCCGGTGCCTCAGCAGCTGGCGCCTCAGATGCTGGCGCCTCAGCTGCTGGCACATCAGCCACTGGCACCTCAGCCACTGGCGATTCAACGGGTGCAGGTTCCGGAGCGGCCGCGTCGAGGCCGGCGCCACCCTCCTCGGGCTCCGAAGGCGGCGCATCGTCCAGCTCGGCGCGCATTGCTCGCTGCGCCATCCGAGTGACCATCCGGAATCGTGAAGTCTGGCGCATGTGTTCGGCGGTGTAGGGCAACAGCGCGACCTGGCGGGCACGCTTGATTTCGCGGGCGATCTTGCGCTGATCTTTTGCCGTCAGACCCGTCTTGCGTCGCGGCTCGATTCGACCGCGATCGGAAATCAGTTTCCGCAGTCGGTCGACATCTTTGTAGTCGATCGTCGCCACTTCCTGTGGGGTGAACACGGGCGCCCGGCGGCGGCGACCCCGACGTCGGGTGCGTTCAATCATCTGCGGGAGCCGCTCACCCGAGTCGGGCGAAGGCGTGATCCGCGGCGCCGGCTCGGGGGCCGGCGCCGGCTCAATCGCTGGTTCTGATTCTGTCGTCATCTGGTCCTCCACGAACTCTTGTATCTACTGATGGATTACTCGAACGGCAGATCGCCCGCATCGGGGCCTCCGCCCATGTCGTCTGGTGGACTCTGGTAGCCGCCACCGCCGCTGAAGTCCCCTCCGCCGCCGCCATCACCCCGTCGGCCAAGCATCTGAAACATGTTGGCGACTACCTCAGTTCGGTACCGAGTCTGACCCTGCTGATCTTCCCATGAACTGGTCTGTAGTCGACCTTCAACGTAGACCTGCGATCCACGTTGCAGGTACTGGCCAGCAATCTCGGCCTGACGCCCCCAACAAACCACGCGGACCCACTCTGTTTCGTCACGTTGCTCGCCATCGCGAGTCGTGTACCGGCGATTGCAGGCCACGCTGAAGTTCGCCACCGCCTGGCCGTTGGCTGTGAACCTCATCTCCGGGTCTCGTCCCAGATTGCCGATGATCATCACCTTGTTCAGACTCGCCATGTCAGCACCTTCCGCCGTCTCCGTTGGGCAGGCTAGTGGTCTCGGCGGACGATCAGATGGCGCAACACCTGCTCGTCGATCAGGAGTGACTGCTCCAACTCATCGCGACGAGCATCCGCGCCGCCGTCGTAGTGCGCAATCAGGTAGTGACCCTCATACGACTGTTTGATCGGGTAGGCCAGCCTTCTGCGACCCCAGTCGATCACTTCAGTGACATCGTTGCCATGCTGTGTCAGGGTCCCGCGCAAATGAGCCATGCGTTCGTCCACTTGCTCGCCCACAATGTCGGGATGCAGGACCACCATGATTTCGTACTCGGTCTCGCCTTGCGCCATATCTCGCTCCTCCAAGTGGACTGCTGGTCCGGCTATTGGCTCTGGTTGTTAATCCCGGGAATCGGGAATCCCGACGCCAGCTCGCGTACCTCGCCGCGCACACGGGTTTGTTCCTCGGGGTCGTCGATGTGGTCGAGCACTCGACTGATCAGACGTGCAACGAGGCGCATTTCGCCTTCGCACATTCCGCGAGTCGTAAGCGCCGGCGTTCCGATCCGAACGCCTGAAGTGACGGTCGGCCGCCGGCTGTCGTAGGGAATCGTGTTCTTGTTGACTGTGATTCCCGCCGCATCCAGCGCCGCCTCGGCCGCCTTGCCGGTCAGTCCCTTCACTCCGACATCCAACAGCAGCAAATGATTGTCGGTGCCGCCCGAGACAAGCCGCCAGCCCTCCGCCTGTAGGCTGTCGGCCAGGGCACGAGCATTGGCGAGAATCTGGCCGGCGTACTCGGCAAACTCCGGCGTCGCGGCTTCCTTCAGGGCGACGGCTTTGGCCGCGATCGTGTGCATGTGCGGACCGCCCGATGTACCGGGGAAAATCGCCCGGTCAATCGCCCGAGCCATCTCGGAGTTGGTCAGGATCAGTGCCGAGCGCGGCCCACGCAGGGTTTTGTGGGTCGTGGTCGTGATCACCGGCGCATAGGGCACCGGCGAAGGATGCACGCCGCCCGCCACCAGTCCGGCTATGTGTGCCATATCGACCATCAGCACGGACTCAACCGACTCCGCAATCTCAGCCGCTTTGGCAAAGTCAAACACACGTGGATACGCGGTCGCTCCTACCACAATCACCTTCGGCCGGTGTTCACGCGCTGTTGCTGCCATTGCGTCGTAGTCGATCTGCTCAGTCTCCGGATCAACTCCGTACGAGACAAACTCAAACCAACGACCGGAGATGTTGACCGGCAGGCCATGGGTCAGATGACCTCCGTGGTTCAGCTCCAGCCCCATTGCGGTGTCGCCTGGCGAGAGCAGCGCAAAATAGGCGGCGATATTGGCCTGCGTACCAGAGTGCGCCTGGACATTGGCGTGCTCGGCGCCGAATAGCGACTTGGCCCGCTGGATCGCGAGTTCTTCCACCACATCAACAAACTCGCAGCCGCCGTAGTAGCGGCGGCCCGGATAGCCCTCGGCATACTTGTTGGTCAACACCGAGCCCATAGCCGCGAGCACCGGCTCGGACGGATAGTTTTCCGAAGCGATCAGTTCGAGTCCGTCGCGTTGCCTGCCCGCTTCCGACTCGATCGCGTCGGCGATCTCCGCATCGACCGCATCGAGGGCAGCACCTGCCAGTGTCAGCGTCATCTCACACCCATTCGCGTTCTGGAGACCCGAACCAGTCGGGCCGCCGCCGGATCAGATGTCCGACAGCACACGAATCACAGTCGATCTCAGCTTACACGCGGTCAAGAACAGGGAGTCAACCAGATAACTCTCGGCGTGTCCAAGCCTGATCGATCCCGGCCAGTAGCCCTCCGGCGACCAGAGAATGACCGCCCATCTGGATGTGAAACGGCTCCAGACCCCGAACCAACTCCCTCAGCCGGACGTCTGCAACCGCATCCCAGCGACCCAGGTCCGACCAAAACCGATCACTGCGGTCCAGACTCCAATCCAAGTGCGAAAGAAACGGCCGCGTATCCCAGATCATTCCGTCACACATGCTGCGCAGGCGCGACACGAACCGTTCCTGTCCGGCGAACTCGAAGAGCGAACCGAGGAGCGAACGGGCAGGCGCACTCCGCGTTCGCAAACCGCGCTCCTCTGCCAACACGCGCACCCGACACGAGGTGTCCCGATCGACCACCGACCAGTCGGGCCCGCTGACCCGGCCGGCGATCAACAGTTCCGCATCGTGCCTGGTCATCACGTCAAACGCCTCGACCACTCGATCGACGGCTGGTCGGAGCGTGTCGCGCCACAGTTCAATGACAGATGTGAGCTCCGCGCCAATCTCGAGCGATCCCACCTCAGCGCAGGCAGCGAGCACTGCGAGGTCCGCAGGCGTATCAAGGTCCAGCAGCGACCTGGCACAGCGCTCAAACTGGACAACCTCCACCGAGCAATCGTCCCGGAGTTTGCGAGCAAATCGGTTGTCGACCTCTTCACCCTCAACGGCTGCCAACATCCGAGCGGACGGCACGCCGATCCAGTCGCTGGAGAACATCCGGTTGGAAACCGCTCGGCCGCTCTCGATCGTGGCAAGCACCCGCGACCAATCGTCCCTCGACGTCGCGGGCATTCCGCTGCCCGCGTAGCAGACTGGCGCCTCTGTTCCGGCCGCCGCTTCCGCAATGATGTTGCCAATGGTGTCTATTGGTCGGGTCCGCTCGACAGGCAGCCCGTCCACATCGACAGTGGAAAACAGTCGGACCCGACTGAATCCGGCATCGCGGGCCCTCGCCGCAGTGTCGCGAACGACCGCCTTCCTTGCTGCGTCAACCATCCGGACCGCATCGGAATCGTCGCCAAACGGCCGATAACAGAGCCAGAACTCCCCTGCTTGATTCGAGGTCATCTCAGTCCGCCCGTGCGGCTGTCCAGGCATCGACGACCGTCGCGCCGGCCGCCAGCAACGTCCGTGCCGCCTCGGATAGCGTCGCCATCGTGGTCGAAACGTCGTCGACCAATAGAATCCCACGCCCCGCCACCAGAGCCGGTTCAGCGGCGAATGCCCCGGTTACGATGCGTCTCCGGTCGGCCCGCGATTGCGCCTGCGCTTGCCTGGGACCCCACCAACCCCGTCGACGCAGCGCCCGCGGGTGAAATGACAGGCCCGTTTGCTCGGACACCGCACGCGCCAGGTGCTCGGCCTGGTTGCCACCACGTCGGCGCTTTCGCAGCAATGGGATCGGGATCGGGACAATCAGATCGACATCCGGGGCAGGACGAATCTCGCCCGACATCTTCACGAGGTCCCTGGCTAACCCGGTCACGCTGCGGTGCTTCAGGGCCAGCACGGCCGCCCTCGCCGGTCCGTCGTAGACAAATCCCGAGCGCAGGTCACGGACGGCCAGCGGCTTCGAGAGGCAATCTCGACAGACCGGTTCCTCCGAACGCAGCCAGCAATGCCGACAACGGTTGCCGCCTGCGGGCTGCATCAGGTCTCGACATTCGCCACAGAGCAGATTTCCAGCCGCGCCACATGACGCGCAATGCGACGGCCAGACCACTTCGACGAGCGCATCCAGGGCGACAAGTGCAGCGCCAATCGGCGGATAGACTGGGTTCATGCGCCTCACCGTACAACTCTTCGCCAACCTCGCCGAGACTTGCGGCGCCCGCCAGATCGAGTTGTGTGACCTGCCCCAACCGCTCACGGCTGCCCTCGTGCTGGACGCCTTTGTTGACCGCTTTCCGCAGGTGGACGGTATGCGCGACTCAATCATGTTCGCCGTCAACGCCGAGTATGTGTCCGCCGATCATCCGGTTTCTGTTTGCGACGAAGTGGCGTTGATCCCTCCGGTCAGCGGCGGTTCAGATGATGACTTCTTCAAGATCACCCACGACGTGCTCGAACCGACCGCCCTCCACACCCTGGTGCTATCGCCTCAGGCGGGCGCAGTCTCACTGTTCATGGGCGTCGTCCGCGACAACAACCTGGGCCGCGATGTCGACTACCTCGAGTACGACGCATATCCGGCAATGGCGACCAAAGTCATGCGTCAGATCGCCGGAGAAATTCGCGAACGCTGGGATGTGCTCGACATCGCGATGCACCACCGCATCGGAAGACTGGAGATCGGCGAAGCCTCGGTCGCCGTGGCCGTCGCCTCCGCGCACCGAGGCGAGGGTATCGAGGCGTGCCACTACGGCATCGACCGGCTCAAGGCGATCGTGCCGATCTGGAAGAAAGAGGTCTGGGCCGACGGCGAAGAGTGGATCGAAGGCTCCCTTACCGCCGCCGCCGAGGTCGACGCTTCGATTGATTGACCACCATCGCGGGCTGATCCGTCCGATAGTCCTTGGCCTTGATCCTCTGAATCACGCCCCGCTGGCTGTCCAACAGTCGTGACGCCAGCCTGGGATCGAGGTCTTCAGGCAATACATTCGTCGTGATCAAGGTCGGAGACCGCCGCAAGTAGCGAGAGGCGCAGAGTTGATAGAGCTTCTCGTTCGCCCACTCCGTTGACTGATGCGCTCCGAGATCATCCAGCACCAGCACATCCACATCCTTCAGCCAGACGAACAGCCCTTCAAAGGACGCCTCTCCATCGTCGCGATAGGAGGCACGCAATGCATCCAACAGCTCCGGGACAACAGCAAAGCAGACACTGTTTCCAACGGCGAGGCGGTCATTGGCCGCCGCTGCCGCAAGATGGGTCTTGCCTACTCCGGTGCCACCAAACAGTGTCAGCCAGCCCCTCGGCTCCTGCGCCCACTCCAGGACGATTCTCTTGGCCAGGGGAAGATTCTCCGCTTCTCCGCGACCACCCAGTCCCTGCTCGCGGAAGCTGTCGAAGGTGTACTGGGCCAACACGTCCTCGGACATGCCGCCGAACTCCCGAAATCGTCGTCCCGTCGCCGTTCCGCCCAGTTCGAGCTGCACCACATCCAGGGTCAGGAACGACTGCAGACCAATGGCAGACAGGTCCGCTGTCTCCGACACCAGCAC
>VXTH01000068.1:0-9122 GCA_009837565.1 Chloroflexota bacterium
TTCGGCGGGCGTCCGATCCGGAGCGATCGGTGATCACCGGGCGTGTGAACGCCGACTACGAGGCGATCGTCGCTGTCAACCTGCAAGGACTCACGGGTGAGACGTGACGGCTTGAAGCTGTCGTGGACACGGGTTTCAGCGGGTATCTGACGGTTACGCCGACATCGCCACCGAGTTGGCGCTGCCGTTCCTGATGGCGGGTCGTGCGATCCTGGCGGATGGCAGCGAACCCCGGTTTCCGGTCCATTCCGCCGTCGTGCTCTGGGACGACCAACCCGTCACCGTCGAAGCTGAGGCTGCGGACACTACGCCGCTGATCGGGATGCGGCTGCTGGAGAGATACAGACTCTGCGCCGAGGCCCACGACGGAGGCGGCGTGACCATCCAGCCTTGCGCCGATTCCCCCAGCCGCCTCGTCCCCATCGGACAGCGATATAGATTGCGCCCATGCCTCCGACGCTCTTCGGCGCCGAGTTCGCCTCCAAGTGGCGATAAAGCGCCCGTCGCGAGCGAGCTTCTGCGCAGACTCACTTCGATGACCTCTGCGGTCTCCTCGGCGTGCAGGCACCCAATGACACGGATCCTAGCCAAGACTGGTGCAGCTTCGAGCGCGCCGATGGGTACGCTGGTCGTTTCCAGTTCACCTATGGCCGATCTCCCGAGTCGGGCGTTGCGGCCGATTGTTCCCGCACTATAGTTCTGTTCAAGGATTGCTTCATCACCAGCCGCGCGAGCTTCGAGCATCCGGCCGGCAGCTCTTCCCCCATCGGTCTACTGGGTCGTCGGTTCACCGCCCAACGACCCCGGCGGACTCTGAGATACGCAGCAGCTCCTCGAGCGGGACGGCGTCTGCTGAGAGCAGCGCCAGGACATCGCTGTCGCGGCACAGCAGGCTGAGGACTCGGCTCCCGGAGCGGCGGTAGGCTTCGTCGAGATTCGTGACGACCACCTGCCAGGAGGAGTCCAGCCGGCGCAGCCCGCCCGGCCTGCGGCGCTGGCGCAGCAGGATCTGGCTGCCGCCGGCGGCCTCCAGCAGCGCCAGACCGCGACCAGTGCGCAGCCCCCCGCGCCGCTCTCACTGCCCGCTCCCACGGTAGGGTGGTCCACTGGCGCGTACGCTGGCTGGAGAAAGCCGGGCTCCACAGGGAAGGACGCTCCGCCGGAGTGGCCACTGGTGCCGCTGCAAAATCCCGCCGCCTCGGCGGCGGCTTAGCGGATACCGGGGGCGACTTGAAGGTGAAGTGGGAGGCGTCGATCTTCGTCCCGTAGTCGAGCGCGGTGACCTCGGCCTGATAGGGCTGGCCACTATCAGCGGCCTCGAAGGCTTAGCGCATGATGAACATCCGCTCGGGGTCGACGAACGTTCGCGTGCCTCGCCCGGCGTGTGGAGCTCGACGATCCGCGCGCGGCGTCCGGACAGTGTCGCCTCACCGACGGAGGCGATCTCCGGTGCCGCCGAGTTCGCGCCACTGCGCGATGAGCGCGGCAATTGCTACGTTGAGTCCTGCACAGGACCGAGAGACCGTGAAACCTTGATGAAGCACGCACCGGGCCTTGACGACATCGAAGCGCTGCTGCAGTGCGCGCTACCCCAATTCTTCGCTCTTCCGGGAATCAGCGAAGTAGTCATCAAAGAGGTGCTGGCCAGCGGGGACTTCGACCGGGCATTCGAAGTCATGATCGAGACAAGGCACGACTGGTTGCCGCTTGTTCCGACTATCGAGCAGGTGGAGGCTTGGGTCGCAGTCCATTGGGATGCCGCTCGCCACACGCAACCGCCAACCAGCACGAGGCGTCTCGGGGTTCGGCTGGGTTTCGGCGGTCTGGTCCAACTCGATGCCCCGGACGCCGCCTGCAAGCTGCTCTTGGCCGCTGCCGCGCATGGGGCGGAGCCGGTTGCGAAGTGCGCAACGGACTTCGCCGCGCACGGCATGGTCGAGGTTCGCGACTTCTATCTGCTGAAGGGACCGCCGCGGCCGGTTGCGCGAATGCTCGATGAGTACTGCGCTCTCACTCCACTGCCTGCAGTCCTCCAGAATGCGACTTCGGCCCCGCCGCCTTGGCCCCAGACTCTGCGGGAGCGACTGCGCGGGATACCCGACGATGCAACCCACGTGAGTGTGCTTGAGGTCAGGAGCTTTGAGCACTGGCTCACAGCGCACCAACTCGAGCAACATGGAAGTCGTCTCCTGCAATGCGGGCCAGAGACGTTGGTACTCATTCTCAGCCTCGTATGGGGGACGGGTTTCAGGATCTTCGGGAATTGGCGGTACGTTGCCGAGCCAGCGTTAGCGACACTCCCGTACCGCCACCTCGCAGGGGGCGCATCGTGGAGTCGGCCAACGCTGCTCGCAGTTCCAGGCATGACGCATCCCCCGAACACCGGACTCCCAACTGCTCGACCTCTGAACGAACCAGAGCTTCTCAGGCTTGTTGACAGGTACATCGCTCTACCGGATCGGGTCCGGCGCGTGCTCAGCTTGGCGCTGCGCCGACTGCGCGATGGCACCGAGAGGCTGGAGATAGAAGACCGTGTGATCGATGTATGTATCGCGCTTGAAGCGTTGTTCATGGAGGATGGTGAGTTCCGGAATCAGAGGAAGATCGTCTCTAGGAGAGGGTCGTGGTACTACGCCGACTCGCCGCAGGAGAGAGAGCAAGCCAGGGCATTGCTCAAACAGTTCTACGCTCAGCGCTCGGCGTTCGTGCACGGCAGCCACCCCGAGAGTCTGACCCCGGGCGAGGAACACGATCTGATCGCCATGACTGTTGATGTCGAGAACGTCGCCCGGGCCAGTCTCAGGGACATGATTGACGGCGGGCGCCCCAAGGACTGGGAAGCTAGCAAGGAAGCGAGGGCAATCAGGCACGACCCACCTCGCCAGAAGACAGACATACCTTCAGTCAAGTCTGAATCCCTGAGCTGGACACTAGCGGAGCAGGAGGTGATCGACCAAGCTCTCGAAGGCGTATGGCGACAAGGAATCGACAATGCTCCTGAGCGACCGGCCGGGCCCGCGTCGACCGTTCATCAAGGGGTTGATGCCAAAGCGATCAGACAGTGCCGACAAGGAGGGATCCCCTACGTCATCAGCGTCCCCATTCTGCTCTACATGGCTCATCCCAAATGGCCTCAGGAGAAAGGTGATCCTCTGGACGAAAGAACGAAGTACTACTGCGAAAGGGATGTGGAGAAGCACATGCGACGGTGGCAGGAGGCAGCGGACAAGAAGGGGCTCCACAGATTCGAACTACCGCTCGAAGAACCAGAGACGTATCTCCCCGAGAACTATGATGGATGGCTCAGGATTCTGCGATGGAAGGAGCGATAAATCGCCTCTGCCAAGCGGCCATACGCGAGGGTCGCGCGCTCGCCCGCTAAGCTCTACCCAGCCGGATCGTGCGCATCCCGGCGTCGGCACTAGCAGACTGCTGAAGAACGAACCTATGGGATCATGGAGGAGGTGTTGAACCGATAGACGAAGGAGGTTTGTGGTGCGCGGCGAGAGTGAGCGGCAGGCGACGATGATGTTGGGGCTGACGCCGGACGGCTTCGTCCCGAAGGACCACCCGTTGCGGCGGAGCAAGCCGCTGGCCGACTCGGCGCTCAGGCGCATGTCGCCCTTGTTCGACGAGATCTACGCGGACTCGGGGCGGCCCTCGATCCCGCCCGAGCACCTGCTCAAGGCGAGCCTCTTGATGGCCTTCTTCACTTTCCGTTCGGAGCGCCAGTTCTGCGAGCAGTTGCGCTACAACCTGCTGTTCAAGTGGTTCCCGGACCTGAGTGTGGAGGACGAGGCGTTCCACCCGACCACGTTCACCAAGAACTGCGAGCGGCTGATGGAGACCGATGCGGCGCCGGTACTGCTCCAGGAGGCTAGGCACCGGCGGTTCCTGTCCCCGGACCGCTTCACGGTCGACGGTACGCAGCTCGACGCGTAGGCCTCGCAGAAGAGCTACCGACCGCACAACGAGCAGCCGCCCTCTGCCGGCGGCGGACGCAATCGGCCGCGCGACCTCAAAGGGCGAGCGCCGCTGGAGCGAGACGCACGAGTCGAACGCCGTTCCGAGGCCCGGCTCTACCGCAAGGGTCCACAGCGGGAGGACAGGCTCTGCTTCGTCAGCCACCTCTCGATCGAGAACCGCAACGGCCTGGTCGTCGACGTCCAGCTGACCGAGGCCGGCGACTACGCCGAACGGAACGCGGCGGCGGTGATGCTCGAACGCAGCGTGACCGGGCCAGCCTCGGACGGTGCTGATCGGGCCTATGACACCAGCGACTTCGTCTGGGACGTACGCGCGCTGGGCCTGACCCCGCACATAGCTCAGAAACAGCGCGGTCGACGCAGCGCGATCGACGGTCGTATGACCCGCCACCCTCGCACCGTGGCCCGCAGTCTGCCCCCAGCTTGAATGGGCGACAACACGGTCAAGTTGTCAACATCGCTTGGCAAGTGATCCACCTCATCGGTGAAGAGGTGATCGACTTAGGGGGGGTTTCACCTCCGTTCAGGCTGTGGTTCGACGACGAGTCCGTTAGGACTGACCGCGGGTGGTGAGGATGTGTGCGTGGTGGCTGAAGCGATCGAACAGCGTGGTAGTCAGTTGGACTGACAAAGTCGCTGTTCCACAACAATGTAGACAGGATCGGCATGGGTGGCACGATCTGCGCCGTCTGAGTGTCGGTCAGTTTCACGTTGCCGTTGCCCCGACGGCCTGACTGCTCCGTAACTCTGACACAAGCCCGATTAGGGTGAACAGGCCATAGTCGTTACGAAGTCTGAGGCGCAGAACGGTGTCGTCTGGAGATCCTGTCTGGAGAGGCGTACGCTGACCGTGACACGGTCAAGAGGAAGGAGAAGCGGCCCACAAGACCGCGAAGACCCGTGACCGAGGCACGGCCGCACTCAAGAGAGGAGGAACGTGATGACGTTCCGACCGATGGCCACCGAAAACCGCCTCTTCCGCAGCCTGCATCGAGCGGGCATAGTCTTGCCCTTGTTGTCGCGGCAGCGTTGATTGCTACCCTCAGTGCGGACACCAGTCAGGCCGGATCCCAAGAATCCTCAAATCCCTGCGACGGTCTCCCGCCGATCACGATGAGCGTCTTCCTCGACGTTCTGGAACGGCAAGGAACTCTGACCAAGACCACCACCGCTCCAAGTGGAGACTGCTCGCTCAGCCTTACCCTCGCGCACGATACTTCGGATGTGGCTACTCCTTCAGGGAACACGACCCCCGTGTCGCCCACATGCACAGTGTCGGCGGTTCCCAAACCTGAAGAACCTCAGGGAACCGTCGTCGGTGTTGGGACGACCGGGCAATGCGAAGATGTGGTTGTCACCTTCCGGGTCGATATCGGCGCCAGGCCTTTGTCGCCGAGTCCTGAGGACACCACTCCGAACGGCGTGCTCGGCGAAGAGGCCTTAGGACAACGCACCGTCGCGGCCAGGATCACGGTGATTGATCTCATCAGTCTGAACATCATCGAGCACGAGACGACTCTGACATGGCGCTTCTCGGGCAGTCGCGTGTCAGATGGTAGCGGTACCCCGTATCTGTCGTATAGCCGCTACTGGAATGAACCGAGCGTCACAAGTGGGCTGATCACCACATCTCCTACCCAGTACACGGCGTACTCACAAGCCGTCTGGCACTCGGACGGTTTGTTTATCGATCAGTCTCCCGATGTCGACATCCTCACCAGAGTCACGGCCTTTGGATTCGCTGATGGCAGGGGATGGTGCAGCTTCCGAATGACGGGCATCGTTGTACCGAGAGTCTACCAGCTTCACTGGTACGGACACTGCCAAGGCTAGTGCGGACCGAACTCTACAGTCATGAGCAGCGGCGCCCAACAAGGGCACTCTGGAGACTATGGACAAAGGTTGCAATGGTTGCTTGCCTTGGAAGCAACCATTGCAACCGGAACATCCTGGGACCACACATGACGGCAAGAAGCAAGAGATGGAATGACATCGGCATCGTGCTGATCCTGTTAGGTGCCGCTGCCATCGCTGTTAGCTGGCTCGGATTCTCGATCGCATCGCTCGCGATTCTAGTCGTTGGCGCAGTCGCCTTCGTAGCCGGGCTGATCCTGCTCAGGCCCACAGCCAGAACGCTGCTCTGGCTGTTCGTGATGATTGGCTTCGTCACCCTGCCGGTCTGGTTGATGTTCCTGGTCGGGGCATTGTCGGGCTAGCATGCTGCTGAACTACCGATGGCAAGAGCCCGATCTGGTAGTGATCGACAGCACAGCGCTGGCTTTGCAGGTCTTGCTGTCCTGTAGCGACCGAGAGGTGCGTCACCACGGCGGACCGGTCGCCTCGCGCCTGACCCCGTCGGTGGCAGGAATGCTACGCACTGCCCAAGCTGAACTCGCCAGCCGTCCCGACCATGAGCGCATCGTCGCGGCTCCGGCGGAGCGCTGCCGCGGGAGCTCTCCACCCCCGGCCAAGTCAGCGTTGCGGCCCATCTGACGCGTAACGGAAGCACGTCTGATCCAGCGGTCAACGGACGCCCGCTACTGCCGCCCGCGACCCGCCCACTCGCACCCTGGAAAAGGATCCAGCAGGCGTGGCTGCAAGGTCTCTCGATGCGAGCCACCGCCCGGCCGTTCGGGTTCTCGCGCACGACCGTGAGCAAGTGCGTCCATGCCATCGGCGTGCCTAGACGCCGAACCGGCGTTGCTCCATCCTTATGGGAACGGCGCGACACCGACAGAATCGCTGCTCAGCTCGACCGAAAAAGTCGCTGCTCTTCAATGATGACTCGATCAGCTTCTAACCGATGAGTGCACGGTCTGCCGCTCGCGCTCTATACGGACCGCCACGGTGTCTTCCGGGCACCTCCCGGGTGAGCGGGTCTATCCAGTTCGCGCGGGCGGACGGGCAGCTGGGATTCACCCGGGTCTTCGCCCGTCCGCCGCAGGCCAAAAGACGCGCGGAACGCTGTGTTGGCACGCTCCAGAACCGGCTCGTGACCGAGTTGCCTCACGAGGCACCGCGACGATCGCCGAGGTCCAGGCCGTGATCGGCAGCCTCCTGCCACGCTTCAATGCCCGCTTCCGAGTCCAACCGAGGCAGCCCGAGACAGCCTACCGCCTGCTCAAACCAACGCTAGACCTGACGCCATCCTGGCCTTCCGGCACCCCCGCACCGTCGCTCGCGACAACACGGTCAAATGCCGCTGGCGCATGCTCCAGCTTCGCGGTGCCCGAGCGCACCAGCAACGCCCTGTCGCGGGCCGAGGTGGTCGAACGAGCGGACGGATCGCTCTCGGTCCGTCACCGCGACGCGCCTATCGCCTCGCGCCGCGCCAGCCGGAGGTGCCGAGCGAGGAGCAGCTGACGCCCTGGGCAGCGCAGATCCAGGTCTGGCTGACGGCCGAACGGCTGCAGATGACGCGGATCCACGAGCTGCTCAGAGAACGCGGCTGCCAGTTCTCGTACAACTCGCTGCGCCGCTTCATCCAGCGACGGCGCTGGCGCAGGCGACCAGTCACGATGCGGCTGGCCGAGAGCGCGCCGGGCGAGGTGGCGGAATTCGACTTGAGTCGGCTCGGCCTGGCGCCGGATCCCGAGAGCGACCGGCGGCGCACGGTCTGGGGGCTGATCGTGGCCTTGCGCTACTCGCGCCACTGCTTCGTCTGGCCGACCAAGAGTCAGATGCTGGAGTCGGTGCTGGAGGGCCTGGAGGCGGCCTGGGCGTTCTCTGAGGGCGCGCCCTTCTACCTGGTGCTGGACAATTTCCCGGCCGCCATCGCCGGAGCCGACCGCCTGCATCCCCGACTGACCGAGGGCTTCCTCAAGCACGCCCAGCATCGCGGCCTGATCGCCGACCCGGCGCGTCCCCGGCGGCCGTGGGTCGAACGCAGCGTGTCCTACGTGCGCGAGCGCTTCTTCAAAAGGGGCTCAGTTCCGCGACCTCGCCGAGCTGCGCGCAGCCGCCCGGCGTCGGTCTGTTCGACGATCCGATCCTCGGCAACAGCGCCCACGACCGGCTAGCCAACACCGGCTACCAGATCATCATCGAGGGCGAAAGCTACCGCCAACGACTCTCGCGGCACCGAGCCCTGCTCCAATCGAACGAGGTGGTTGACGACCCAACCTCACACTGATATCCAACCATCTACCGGCCCCCAACATGGCCCAATGATCGTGGCTACGACTGGCCTAAGGACCCTGGCAAACGACAAGCGCCGCATTTCCTGACTTGCTGCGCTACGAGGACAGTGGAATCTTGCTAGGCTCCGCAGCAGGAGCAGGCTGAACTTGAGCCGCTCCACCGGCCGGAGAGGAGGAACAGCCGGACTTGGATTGGTCCAACACCGGAAGGGAAGATGAGTCATGCGGAATCGGATACTGGTTCTGGGAGCCGCACTCGTCATGGCGATCGCACTGGCGACCCTGACGCTTGAGGTGACTCTCGCAGAGGAACCGAAGGAAGAACCACCGCAGTTTGAGCCGGCAGCTCATCCGGATGGGGGAGGCGGTAGCGAGATTGGTGATCCCGACGAGCTGGCCGGCGACATCTACCAATCATCGACGCAGTGCAACTACGCGAGCCACGGTGATGACCCGCACTTGTCGTCTTCCAACGACGCGGTGTCGGCGCACGGCTGGTGGACCGTGTCCGGCATCACCTGGGGCTGCCCAGAGTACGCCGATGTCGAGGTCCAACTTCAAGTGTGGCTCTGCAATGTTTACAACCCCAACGACTGCTACTGGAAAACGCTCAACAAGAGCGAATCACGCATCCGTCCCGGTGGCGGAGCCGGTCGCAGGACGACCGCGCGGATCCTGTGCAGCACGTCCTCGGAGATCGGGTATCGGAGCATCATCGATGTCGACCTCGTCGGCCAGAGTGACCCGGATGACAATGTCTACAAGTCCGCCAACGTCAGGTGCAGGCCGTTGGCCTGGTAAGCGCAGGGTGCCATGACGACGCTGATCGTCGCGGCGTATGGCCAACTTCAGCCCACTCCCAACCTGCTCGACTCGAGCGACGCCGAAGACCTCTACAGCGTCTTCCTCGCGCGCTCGGAGCTGATGCGCTGGTCGAACCTCTACGAATCACGCGCTCCCGAACTTGCGCAGCCGCTCTGGTCGATGGAAGAGGCCA
>VXTH01000109.1:0-5267 GCA_009837565.1 Chloroflexota bacterium
AGCCAGCGGTCCGACGATCGCGTGGACGCCTTCAACCTCGATCAGACGGCGGGTCTCTTCGGTGGCCTGGGTCGGGTCGAGCGCGGTGTCGCCGGTGACGATCGCGACCGGTTGGCCCAGCACGCCTCCGGCCCGGTTGAGGTGCTGAACGGCCAGGACGACTCCGTTGAGAATCTCCGGACCGAACTCGGCCAACGGACCGGAGAAGTCGGCGAGGAATCCGATCGTGAGCGGTTCGTCGGAGATCATGGCTTGATCGTCGTCGGAAGCGCTGGGTGTGGCGACGATTGGGCCGCCGCTGAGATCGAACGCGGTCACGCTGACCTCTTCGATCGTCCCGTCGGAGAATTGCCAGACGCCGATGTAGCCAGACGTGACGTCGCCATTGGCGTCCCAGTCGAGAGTCGTTGCCGCGCCTTCATAGTTGATGGAGTCGCCATTCCGAATTGCATCGAGGGCAGACGCAACACTGTTGAAGCCTGCTCGGTATGTATCTCCGGGAGGCGCAGCAGCCGCGCGGAGGTTATCCCGAATAGTCTCGGAATCAACTGATCCGCCTATCTGGGCTGCAAGACCAATCGCGATCGCGGCATCGTAAGCCTCGCGAATGAACGGAAGTGGAGAAAGCTCGCCGTATTCGAGCTCATAGCCTTGGTTGAAGAAGAACAGTGAGTCCGACTCGGGACCAGCCGCCGGCGCGGTGCCCTGCATGCCATTCAAGTACTCGCCGCCGATCGCATCGATCAGATCCTGGCTCTTGGTGCCGTCCACGAAGAGGAAATGGTCGAACAGACCCTGCTCGAGCGCTTCGCGCAGGAATACCTCGGCCTGCTGCGGGAACGCAATCGCAATCAGCGCCTGCGCGCCGTTCGCGGAGGCCTGCTGCAGCTCGGCGAGGTACGACGCCTGTCCGTCCTCGATCGACACCGAAGTGAAGTCGCCGCCCCACGCGCTCTCGAACGACTCGGCGAGACCCTGTCCATAGGGATCGTTGATGTAGAGGATTCCGACGTTGCTCAAGCCCTGACTGGCCGCAAGCTGGGCCAGGACGGGACCCTGAGCGGCGTCAGACGTCGTGCTGCGGAAGAGATAGTCGTTGTCTTCTGCGATCGTCAGCTGTGGCGAAGTCGCGGACGGCGAGATGATCGGCACGCCGGACGGCGTCGCGACTGATTCTGCGACAGCAAGGGTGATCCCCGAGGCCAGCGGCCCGACGATCGCATGTACGCCCTCGACTTCAATCAACCGCCGCGCCTCTTCGGTCGCCTGGGTCGGATCGAGTCCCGTGTCGCCGACGACCAGTACGACGTCGTGACCGAGTACGCCGCCGGCATCGTTGAGGTGTTTGATCGCCAGTTCGACGCCAGTTTGGATGGCGGGTCCGAACTCGGCCAGCGGTCCGGAGAAATCGGCCAGGAAGCCGATCTTCAGCGGTTCGTCGGCAACGGGAGCCGCCGGCTGCGCCTGCTGTTGATCCTGTTGCTGGCGGGCGGGGGCGGCGGTCGTCGTGCCTTGCTGTTCGTCTTGCTGTTGTTCCGCAACAGCCTGTTGCTGTTGCTGCTGGTCCGGGTCGTCATCGCCACAGGCGGCGAAGAGGCCGAATGCCAGCGTAGCGAGCAATCCCAGAGCAAGAATGTTCTTCAGTGTTCGATTCATGGCTCGCCTGCTTTCATCTCTCCAATAGACAGAGCTTCTGTATGTATTCGGAAGGTTATCGATCACGCGTGGCAATCGCCGCAGGGGGTGTGCCACCACAAACCGAGCACGTTTGCGAAGTGTATCGAGCGTGACGTTGACCGGCGTCTCCCGATCAGTCGTCGAACGCGCTCAGCACTAGCTCGTCGAACTGTTCGTAGAGCCGCGGATTGTTGGGAATCGACTCGAAGACGAACCCTTGGATACCAACGGCCTCGTATTGCTCGAACACGCGGATCAAGTGCTCTGCCGGACCGATCGGCAGGTGTTGCAGCTCGTCCTCCGCCATCCCCTCGCCGTGGATCTGACGCAGGCGGTCAATCTTGTGCTGCTCGTAGACCAGAGCCGGTCGCATTACGGTCGTGAGGTAGATCTCGGACGGATCGCGGCCCGCATCGGCGCAATGTCGATGAATGACTTCGATCAGCCGTGCGACCTCCTCGGGCGTGCCGCGGATGTTGCAGATGTCGCCGTGACGCGCCAGCGTGCGCAGAGTACGGCGCTCGCCGTTGCCGCCGATCATGATCTGGACGAAACCGCCGGGATGATCGGGATGGGCGCGAGGCGCAAACGGCGCGTTGTTGAGCTGATAATGCTCGCCCTGGAAGTCGACGCGGTCATCCGCGTGGAGCAGAGCACGAATGAGTTCAGTCGCTTCCTCGAGCCGGTCCGAACGTTCCTTGATCGACGGGAAGTCCCAGCCGTAGAAGCCATGCTCGCGAGCATGGCCTGCGGCGCCCAGCCCCAGGATGGCGCGGCCGCCGGTGTTGTGATCGAGCGTCGCGGTCATCTTCGCGACCAGGCTGGGACTGCGGTATGTGACGGCCGACACCAGCGTGCCCAGCATGAGCGTGGACGTGGCTTCGCCAATCGCTGCCAGCGACATCCAGCCTTCGAGCGAGTCGCCCGTCTCGTCCATGAAGTCCAATGGGGGCACGAAGTGGTCGTAGGTCCAGGCCGAGTGCCAGCGCGTGGCGTCCATCGTCTGGGCGACGTCTCGCATCAGCGAGAAGTCGGTCTGGTTGCCGGGAATCTGCGCGCCGAAGGTGAGTCGCATCGTCATCGTTGAACCTTGCCTGAATGTGGATCAGTCGTCGAAGGCGCTCAGCACTAGCTCGTCAAACTGCTCGTAGAGCCGTGGATTATTGGGAATCGACTCGAAGACGAAGCCGGTGATGCCGATCGCCTCGTATTCCTCGAACAGGCTGACCAGATGCTCGGCCGGACCGATCGGCAGCCGCTGACGCTGCTCGTCGGACATGCCCTCGCCATGGACCTGTCGCAGCCGGTCAATCTTGTGCTGCTCGTCGACCAGCGCCGGCCGCATCACGGTGGTCAGGGTGATCTCCGACGGATCGCGTCCCGCGTCCTCGCAGTGGCCGCGAATCACGCCGATCATTTGCGCGACCTCTTCCGGCGTGCCGCGAATGTTGCAGATGTCCCCGTAGCGAGCGAGCGTACGCAGCGTTCGGCGAGCTCCGTTGCCGCCAATCATGATTTCGATCGCTCCGCCGGGGTGCTCGGGATGCACGCGAGGCGCGAACGGAGCGTGATCGAGCCGGTAGTACCTGCCTTCAAACTGGACCGGTCCGTCGCCGCGGAACAATGCGCGGATCAGCGCGGTCGCCTCTTCCAGGCGATCGGAGCGTTCCTTGAGTTCGGGGAAATCCCATCCGTAGGCGGCGTGTTCTCGCTCATGCCAGGCCGCGCCCAGACCGAGGATGGCGCGTCCGCCGGTGTTGTGGTCCATGGTCGCGGTCATCTTGGCCAGCAAGCCGGGATTGCGATAGGTCACGCCCGAGACCAGCGTGCCCAGCATCAGGTTGGACGTCGCCTCTCCCAGCGCGGCGAGCGTCATCCAGCCCTCGAGCGAGTCCTGCGTCTCGTCCATGAAGACCAGCGGCGGCACGAAGTGGTCGTAGGTCCAGGCCGAGGACCAGCGCGTCGCATCCATCGTCTGCGCCACGTCGCGCATCAGTGAGAAATCTGTCGAGTTGCCGGGGATCTGCGCCCCGAAGGTCATTCGCATGGTCATGGTTGTTCCTTTCGCAAGCAGCTGCTCGTCATTGCCGCGCTTGTCGCGGCAATCTCGCTGAGGTGCGCACTGGCGTCAATGCTCGGAGCTGCGAGATACCCGCGGCAAGCGCGGGTATGACGGTGTTGGTTGGTGCATCGCTCTGAGCTTAGTTCCCCCGATAGACCGGCGGGCGCTTCTCGGCGAACGCCTTCGGGCCTTCCTTGAAATCCTCTGTCTTTCGGATGTGGGCTGAGAGCAACTCCTCCATCCGGATGCCCTCATCAATTGGAAGTGACAGTCCGCGCACCGCCGCCTCCTTGATCGCGCGCTGGGTCAGCGGCGCGCCGGCTGTCAACTTCTCCGCCCAGGCGCGAGCCGTCGGCATCACCTCATCGGCTGGCACGACACGGTTCACGAGACCAACCGACATCGCGCGTTCTGCATCGATGTGCTCGCCCATGAGAAGCATCTCCATGGCGAAGGTCCACGGCAGCTGACGAGTCAGCCGCTGCGTCGCGCCCAGCGTCGGCACGATCCCGCGAATCACCTCGGGCAGCCCGAACTGCGCGTGCTCCGCCGCGATCCGCAGATCGCAGGCCGACAGCAGCGTCAGGCCGGCCGCCAGGCAGTACCCATTGACCGCTGCGATCATCGGCTTCCAGATCTGCATGCCACCGTCAATGGTGTGCCGCAGCGACGGCTGAAAGACGGGCCAGTTGACGTTCTCGGCGCCCGGACGGGTGGGAATCGTTTTCTTCAAATCGGCGCCGGCACAGAAGGCGCGGTCCCCGGCGCCGGTCACGATCCCCACCCAGATATCCGGATTGTCCCGAATCTCAACCCAGATGTCGGCCAGCGAGGCGATCAGGTCGGGATCCAGCGCATTCATCGCTTCGGGACGATTGAGCGTCACGGTGGCGATGTGGTCGGACAGTTCGAAGATGGCGGTGTCGGTCGTGAGATCAGTCATAGTGGGCGCAGGCTACTAGCGCCTGCTCACGGGAACACTCAGACCAATCGACTCAGGCGATAACCTCGCGTTCCCGGAGCGCGGCGACCGCTTCGGCGTCGTATCCCAACGCCGCGAGCAAGTCCTCGGTGTCTTGCCCGCGAGACGGGGCTCCTCCCCGGACCCTTCCCGGCGTCCTCGACAACTTGGGCGCGACGCCCGCCTGTCGCATCATTTCGCCGTCTGGCGTCGGCACTTCCACCACCATCTCACGGGAGAGGTTATGTGGATCGCCCAACGCCTCCTCGAGCGACAGGACTGGCTTGGCGCACACGTCAACGTCGTTCAGAATCTGGTCCCAATCCGCCGCGGTCCGCGACTTGAACGCGGCAGCGAAGGCGTCGCGAATCTCCGTTCGTCGACGAGGATCGGATGTGCCCTGGTCGTCGATGTACTGTTCCAGGTCGAGCGCCCGGCACAGGTTGGCATAGAAGTACGGCTCCATTGAGCCGACCGAAAACCAGCGGCCGTCGGCAGTCTCATAGACCTGATAGTGGGGCTCGCCGCCGTTGAGCACATGCTGCGCCGGCCGCATGTCCGCGCCTG
>VXTH01000109.1:5277-9048 GCA_009837565.1 Chloroflexota bacterium
TAACCGGCCAGCGCCGAGGTGATCAGCGACATTGATCCGTCGGACATGGCGAGATCGATGTACTGGCCTTCACCGGTTCGTTCGCGTGCCTGAATCGCGCAGACGATCGCGAACGCCGCCATCAGTCCGCCGCCGGCGAAGTCGGCGATGATGTTGACCGGGATGGCAGGTCGGCCATCCGCGGCGAAGTCACCGATCATACCCAGCGCCCCCGCGGTCGCGATGTAGTTGATGTCGTGACCTACGTGGGGCGCGTAAGGCCCGGTCTGGCCGAAACCTGACAGCGAGCAGTAAATCAGGCGCGAGTTCCTGGCCGAGAGCGTGTCCCAGTCCACGCCCAGTCGTTTGACCACACCGGGCCGAAACCCCTCAAGCACGACGTCGGCCTCGTCCGACAGTTGATAGAAAATCTCCCGCGCTTCATCGGCCTTGAGATTGAGTCCGATGGAACGCTTGCCCCGACCCAGCGCATAGGACGAGTACCGCCTCCGTTCCTCATTAGGATCCCTCGAGACGTCTCTGCGGCCCCGCGGTCTGCCTGCCTGCTCGACCAGGATCACCTCCGCCCCCATGTCGGCCAACAACATCGAGCAATACGGTCCCGGCGCCAGCGCCGACAGATCGACGACCCGAATTCCGTCCAACGGACCATCAAGTGTTGTCATCGCTACGTCCCCTCTCGTACCACCAGTGACCTTGCTCAGGCTAGGACTGGGCTCGCAGCAATCGACGTTGCGGCGCCACCTGGAAGATCCACAGTGCGAGCAGACCGACGATGGAGATTGGAATGATGACCAGACCGTGCAGGATCGCCGCGAACGCCACGGCCGTCGCCTCGGCGTCCTGAACGTTCATGGCTCCGACGGTCGGCAGCCAGATCAGCAAGGTCGCTTTGGTCGCCCACTCGAACGGTCCCACTCCGCCGGCTGTCGAGGGCGCAGTGATCAACAGATTGGCAGCCGCCGCGACGAGCAGGTAGACGGGGAAGGGCAGGGCGAGGTTGAAGGCCTGGCCGACCATCCAGTACATCAGCGCTTCCAAGCCCCAGGCGATCAGGCTGGCAACCAGCGCGCCAACCACCTGGCGTCGATTGGCCTGCGCCGACATGCCCGTGATCAGTGGTGACAGCCAGGTCCACTCACGTTTTGATTGTCCCGGCAGCCGGCTCAACATCCGACCGATGATGCGCTCGGCATCGACCGGTCTGCGCGCGATCGCTCCGAACACCAGAAACGCCCCGGTAATGCCGAACACCAGAAACGCCATCGCGCCAGTCAGTTCGTCGCCGGCGTCGTTCATGCCCTGGAAGCCAATCAGGCTCATGATCACGCCGATTACGAGGAAGAAGGTCAACATCAGCCCGTCGTACACGCGAGTCATGAAGATGCTCGACAGCCCCGACAGGCGTGAAATGTCATGCCGCTGGTAGAGCACGTGCGCGCGAACCAGTTCGCCTGCGCGAAGCGGCAGCACGTTGTTGACTCCGAAGCCGATGGCCACAATCGGAAACAGTCGCCACCAGGCAATGTTCTGGATATGCAGCAACAGCCAGTGCCAGCGCCACGCTCGCGCGGCAATCCCGGCGAAGTAGACCACCAGAGCGGGTCCGATCCACCAGGCCGACACCTCGGTGAACGCCCGTCCCACCTGATGGAAGTCCGCATTGCGCAGGAACAGCACGAGGAACGCGCTGCTGCCGCCCAGTCCCAGCGCGAGCCGCGCCGCCGATCCTGTCGCCCAAGTGGGAAGACGAACGCTCATTGCCCAGTCCGCGAGAAATCTAGGCGGAGGCTAGCCTGCCTCGATCCGTCGTGGCGGGAATCGCAGCGCTTCACGCAACCACTGCCCGGCTCGCTGTCCGGCAATCGTCAGTTGCTCGCGCCGAAGGATGATCTGAGCCCGCGCGTATCGCCCGCCCTCGACGGCCGAAAAGGCGATCAACGCCACGGCCGCGCCGGCAATGATGTCGGCGATGTAGTGCTCGCCCAGGTAAACGAGCGAGAACGTCAGAGCCATCGAGTACAGCAGCGCAACCGCCACGACCCAACGGGAACGCAGCACAATGCCAACCCCGACCACGACAAAGGAAGCGGCGAAGTGCAACGACGGCATCGCAGCCGTCGGATTCGGCTCGGCCATTGCCTCGAACGCCCAGTTATAGAACTCGACGCCCAACAGGGCCGGACCCACGGTGTTCATCCCCCTCACGATCCCATCCACAAACCCCTGATCCGCTGCCATCCACGGCGGGGCGGTCGGCACTGTGAAGTAGAGGACCGCGCCGAGGTAGAAGGTCAGCGCGACAATGATCGTCACTCTCCAGGCCATCCTGCGAATGAACAGCCAGGTACCCAGGACTGCGGCATGCGGGAATACGAACCAGGTCCAGTGAATGATCGCAGAGAAGAACGCCGGCAAACCGGGATCGGAGCTGGCGCCCCCAATCCGCGCCTGCAGCCAGGCCGACGGCGTAATCCCCGCAAACATCCACAGCTCCCAGTCGAGCACATAGTCCGTCAACGTGCGCAAGCCGGTCTCGTCGGCCGCGTCGCGCAACTGAATGAAGAACCCCATCGCCACGACGTAGGCGACGAGGATGCCCCAATCACCCCAGCGGCGGGTGAGCACGAACACCGCGATTACCGCGACGCCGCTAATCGGCGCAAAGGCGATGGGGTCGAGCGAGGCCATCTGGCGGAGGAAGACGCCCAACACGCCGATCCCCAACGCGGCCCAGCAGACCGCGCCGATCGCTTCCCGGCGACTGATGCCCCTGACCCGATGTACCCGACGCACGCCCGCGCTCGCCTCCTGTGGTTGCTTGTGTTCCAATCGGCTGTTGCGCCGCGATCTAGCCTATCGGCTCTGGCTCTACAGGTTAACGACCTGCGTATGACCTGTCCTATGGATCGGCGGCCAATCGCTCAGAGATCAGCTCGGCAATCGCATTGAGATCAGTCAGGCGGGTATCAACAGCCGACTCGTCGCAGTGCGCTGGGAGACCGATCCGACCGCCGCCATCAGTCGGACCGGCGTCATCCGTGGTGATCTCAATCGAGGTGAACAGAAAAACAAGATCCCGGCCCTGGGCGAAGACCAACAGCGCCGAGCGCACGCAGATCCCGGCGTGACCCCGATACAGCTCAATCGCCACAGACGCGTCGCCTACCAACGGAGCCGGAAGGAAGCTGGACGCGAACAACCTGTGATGGGGCACAATCACTCCGGCCAGATCGGGTGGCTGAGAAGCAACGTATTTGACCCAGTCGGCTGCCGATTCCTCCGACTGATCGGTGAAGACGTGCAGCCAGAATGTCTCACCGGTGGGACTCTCATCGCTGGGTGAAAAGGCAATGCCGCTCGATGTCAACGAACGTCCCGGCAGTGACGACAGCGAACGATCCTCGGATGCCTCGAGCCACGACGGCAGCCCGGCGGCGTAGGACTTTTCTTCCAGGTGCGCGCCGACATCGGCCGAGGTGACGGTCAGTTGGCGCTCCCGCACCGTCTGTTCTGCTGTTTGTTCGACAACGGGTGGATCCACATCCGCTTGCTGCACCTCGGGCACTGTCTGAGGCTGATCGGGGACGGTTGAGTCGTCGTCGCCGCAGGAGCTGAGCAGCAACGTCAGCGCGAAGAGGATCAGACAACCGACGACCAGGCCAACCGGACTGGTCCCGTCGCTGCGTCCAGCCACGTCAACTGAGCTCCGGGCTCGAAGTTTCTCCAGCATCGTTTGCCGACAACGCGTTCCCGGCTGAGAGCAACACA
>VXTH01000313.1:0-9031 GCA_009837565.1 Chloroflexota bacterium
GTCCCCGGCCGTGTGTGCCGGCGGCCATTCCACACCCTCATCCCGCTGGAACTGCATCAGCATCTCCAGACGCTTGGTTGTGTATTGCTGATTGGCCTCCCAGCGAAACTGGGCCGCCCGTTCGCGAAGCACCGCATTGGGATCGGCGCCGCCGAAGTGCAGCGCGATCCGCGTCCGCAGGCCAAACGGCTCGCGTCCGCCGGCCTGTCCGATGTACAGCAGGTTGCCTTCGGCGTCGGCAATTTCGTAGACACCCACGACGGCCGGAATCGCGCGAATCGAATCCTCGGAGGGCTGAATCCAGGGCTTGCGGATCGGCATCGTCACATCGCTTTCAACAACGTCAGCGCTCAACCAGTCGATCGCTCACCGCGCCCGAACTCTGCAGCTCGGCGATGCGCTCCTTCGAGTATCCCAGGATTTCCTCCAACACTGGGATCGTATCGACGGCGAACAACGGCGCGGCGTTCTTTGGCGGGGCTGGAGTCCTGGACAATCGAAAGGCCGCTTGCGGTGCGGGTGACAGTCCAACCTGCGGATGCATCAGCCCGCCGACCGACCGCCGGTTCAACACCTGCTCGTCGCGCAACAGCGCGCGAGCGCCCATCACCGGCGACGCGGGCACGCCGGCATCCTGCAGGCGTTCCGTCAGGTCAACGGGGTCGGACTGCCGGGTCCATTCCGACAGAAGGAGATCCAGTTCTGCGCGATGCCGCCAGCGCCTGAGACCGGTCGCGAAGCGGCGGTCACAGGCCACTGCTTCATTGCGCCACACCTTGACCAATCCGTTCCACTCATCGTCGGACCGGCAGGCAATCGCAATCCATGAGTCCGGATCGTTGAGCAACGGCCCGGCCGGATAGACGCCGTGCGGGGCGGCCGACGAGTGCTGGTTGCCCATCCGCGTTGGCTCTCGCCCGGAAAGCTGCTGTCCGATCATGGCGTCTCCGACGAGCTGTAGCTCGCCTTCGAGCATGGCCAACTCGACCGTCTGTCCGCCGACGCGTCCACGCGCCAGGAGCGCGGCGACGGTCGACAGGGCGGCGCTCAGTCCCGCGTTCTGGTCGCAGTAGAAATTGCCCGGTTTGAGCGGTGATCCGTCTGCGTAGCCCGTCAGCCAGGACATACCGCTCATCGCGTCAATTCCAGGGCCATAGGAAATGCGGTCGCGCCAGGGACCCGAATTGCCGAACGCGGGCATCGAGACATGGATGATCTCAGGATTGCGTTCACGGAGCGCATCCCATTCCAGTCCGAAGTTACCCATGACGCGGGGCGAGAAGTTCTCGAGCACGACATCCGATCGCTCAACGAGATCAAGAAAGACCTCGCGACCGGAATCAGTCGTCAGGTTGAGTGCGATCGAGCGTTTGCTGTGTCCGAGCTCGTTCTGCCGAGGTTCACGATTCCAGGGTTCGTCCGGTCCCGTTCCGCGATAGGGCAGCGCCGACGCGGGACTTCGAGGCTTGGCCCATGGAGTCTCGATCCGAAGCACTTCGGCGCCCAACGCGCCCAGTAGCGTCGTGGCGACCGGCCCGGCGACCGCCGTCGTCATGTCCAGCACGCGGATGCCGTCGAGGGGGCGGCAGTCAGGCTGCGGGTATGGCGTCAATCGGGCCTCAGGCAACACCGGCGCGCCTCCAACGGACACGTTGATCCCGCGTGCCCAGCCGCTCGTTGTGCTGTCCTAGTCGTGGAGCATCTCTCTCAATCCACTCTGTGCGGCCGAACCGAACTGCGGGTCCGGGAGCCAGGAACTCGCCTCCGCGTGGATGCGGCGTCGACTGCCAGAAGTCGCGAGAGGCGTGGTGACCGTCGCCGTCGGCCAACACTTCGGACGGGGCGAGTACCTCCGTGAAGGGGATGCGCAAGTCTTGCGCACGCCGGACGACCTCTCGGCGAGGAGTGTCCATGAGGAGTGGCGCCATCAGGCTGTCGACTTCGTCGGCGCGTCCCATCAGATTGGCCAGCAGATCAGGCTCGGCCAGCTCCGGCTCGTCAAACAGCACGGCCATCGCTTCCGGATAGCGATTGTTGCAATGGGCGTGAACCCAGCCGTCCTGGCACGGCCTGATCGTTGACGGGTACAGATGTCCCGGCCCGAAGCCAACCAACCGCGCGCCATTGCGAACAGGTTCGCGGTCCGAGAACCAGGCGTGTTGGTATCCGCCCCCCAGCAGGAAGGCCACGGCTTCGAACATTGCCGTGTCGATTAGTTGTCCACCACGATTTGCGTACAGCGCCGATACGATTCCCAGCGCGGCATGGAGACCGGCCTGCAAGTGTCCCTGGTCACCCCAGGCCTTGACCGGTTCGCGATCGGGCTCTCCGCCAATCCGCAGATAGCCTCCGGCTGCGTACAGGGTCAACTCCGCAGCCTGCCACTCTGACTTCGGTCCCTCAAGTCCGTACGGCGTAATCGCGCAGACCTGTAACCCGGGATGCCGCTTGCGGATCGCAACGGGATCCATGTCCAATTCATCCCAGCGCCGTCGGTCAACATCGCAGACCAGGATCTCGGCCTCGGAAAGAAGTTGGTCAAGCAGTCTCCTGCCGGCCGCGCTGGCGAGCTCCAATCGAACAGAATCCTTGCGCCTGTTCAAATGCAGATGGCTGGCTCCCGCTTCCGAATCCGGTGTGTCGGCGCGAAACGGCCCTCGGCGACGCAGCGGCGTGCCGGGCGCAGACTCAACGATGGTCACGCTGGCACCGAGACCGGCGAGCAGCCGACCACAGTATGCGCCGGCCGGCGTCTCGGAATACTCAATTGCGCGGAAGCCGTCCAGCGGTCCCGCGGCATGGTCGGGCTCTGGCTCAGTCACCGAGGCAGGATACCGCTGAGTCAGCGTTAGGCTGCACGGCAGGAATTCGTCGTCAACCAAGCAGGAGTGGCATATGTCGGACGTGGGATTCATCGGCGTCGGCAAGATCGGCAACCCGATGTGCGCAAACGTGATCAAGGGTGGACATCGTGTCGTGGTTCATGATTTGGTCGAGGAGCACGCTGCCAACCTGATCGAACTGGGAGCGATTTGGGCAGAGTCGCCGGCGCAGGTTGCATCGCAGTCGGAGGTGGTCCTGACATCGTTGCCCGGTCCGCCCGAAGTGACTGCCGTCTTGCGTGGCGCCGACGGCATCCTCGATGGCGCGGAACCGGGACTCGTTTGCTTCGACCTGTCCACCAATCTGCCGTCAACGGTCAAGATGCTGGCCGAGCGAACCGCGGAACGAGGCGTGGTGTTTCACGACTCCCCGGTTTCCAACGGCGTCCAGGGCGCGATCGACGCGACGCTTGCCGTTATGGTCGGCGGCGAACAAGCGTCCTTTGAAGAGTACAAGCCGGTGCTCGAGTGCATCGGCAACAACGTGTTTCACATGGGCGAACTGGGCATGGGCGCCCTGACCAAAATCATCAACAACATGGTCAGCATCAGCTCCATTCAGTTGCTGGTCGAGGCCACGGTGATCGCCGAGGCGGCCGGTCTGGACGCCGAACGGGCCTACGAGGTGATGAGCGTCGCCTCGGCCCAGAGTTACGTGGGCAACATGCCCACGCTGCTTGAGCGGGACTTCGACGATCCATCGTTTTTCCTCAAGTGGGCGGCCAAGGACGTCTCGCTAGCCGTGCAGGTCGCGCGAGAACAAGGCATTCCTTCTCCGATGGCCTCAGCAGCAAGCGACATGCTGAATCGGGCCAGAAATCGCGGCCATGACCTCAAGTCGCCGATGGCCACGTTGCTCTCGGCCGAGGAGGACGCCGGCGTCTCCAACTGAACCCCACCTGCTCCCGGGCGACGTGACCTGACGTACACTGACGACATGTCGATTGCCACGGGAACCGTTGACGCTGGACAGAACACGGCCCGACGAGTCGTGTTCTTTCACGCCGCGTCGTTTGTACTCGGCTTCAGCGTGGTCTTCGTCGCGCTGGGCGCGCTGCTCGGGGCGTTAGGCTCGGCGTTCCAGGACGAGCTGATCTGGTTCCAACGGGTCGCCGGCGTGTTGCTGGTCATCCTCGGCCTGCATCTCGCAGAGGTGATCACGATCCCGTTGCTGTATCGCAGCTTCCAGGTAGGCGGACCGGGAGGCGCATCGAGCGGAGCACCGACAGCCGAACCATCGCGAGCTCGTGCGGCGGCCGATTATGGCCGATCGCTCGTCGTAGGCGTCGCATTCTCGGTCGGCTGGACCCCGTGCGTGGGACCGATCCTGGCCGGCATCCTGGTGCTCGCGCTCGATTCAGCGTCGCTGGTCCAGGCCATCATCCTGCTAATCTGCTACGCCGCCGGACTGGGGATTCCGTTCTTGATCGTGGGTGCGACCTTTGGCGCTTCCACCCAGTTCCTGCGCAAGCTGAACCGTTGGATGCCGCTGATCGGCGTTGTTTCTGGAGTGCTGCTGGTCTTTGTCGGCATGTTGATTGCTCTGGATCGTGTCGTGGTGCTCAACGAAGCGCTGGGCAGGTTCGGCGTTGACGTGCTGGCCGGCTCCGACGGCTCCTCAACTCAGATGCTCGACCTCAACGCTGGCTCAGCGGCAATCGCGTTTGCCGGCGGCTTTGTCAGTTTCATCAGCCCCTGTGTGCTGCCGCTGGTGCCGATCTACCTGGGCCATCTCGCCGGAATCGGTTCCGAGCAGGCGACGATTCGTTCCGCCTAGTACTCCTGGTACTCCTAGTACTCAGACTCGAATTTCCGAGTCGTTCGCACATCGACAAACCAGCGGCTTCGCTTCCGCTCCTGGAATCGATTGCCCATGAGAGCCACCGCTGATGGCTCGCCGGCCAATGTGAGCCGGTCGTGCAGATAGATGGTCGTATCCCCCGTCGCTACCGTCGATTCGCCGTCGCGCATCACGACCAGGACGCGTACATCGCCTTCGAAGTCAATCTCCTGCAGCGTCTGACTTTCGAACTCACGATTGAGCATTTCGACTTCCACGAGACCCGATTCGGGGTCGCTGCGGGCGGCGTGCAATCCCGGACGCAGGACGGCTTCTTCGAGGGCCAATGCCGTGACGTCGGACAGTGAATGGGCCTCGATGTCCATATGTTCGAACTGCGAATCGACGTCCGATGTCCAGGTCACAACCCGCAATGTGGGATGGATCCTCCGCATAGATCTGGTGTAGTCAACCACCTGCTCGGGATCGTCAAAGTCGACCACGACCGCTACTTCAGTCTGCAACAGCCGCACACTGATCAACGTCAGTGCGTCGAGCGGATCTCCAACCACACCTTCGACTCCGACTGCGCCCCATTTCGTTGCAGCATCCGGTGTGCGGTCCAGGACAACGACCCGTCGACCTCCCGCCATCAGTCGTTCAACCAGCGTTCTGGCGAGATCGCCACCACCCACGATCAGTGTGTGCCCGTCCTCCTGATCGGGCGCCCGTCCGGCGATGGTCGAGAACATCAGCGGAGCAAGCACAGTGGTTAGCAGCGCCATGAGCAAGAGGGCGCCGTGCAAGCCGTCGTCGATCACACCCAGGTCGGCCGCAATCGCTCCGGCGGCGAGGACGAGGGAGAGATTCGCGCTCAGCAGCGAACCGCCGGCCAATCCCGGACGAATCCCCCAGGCAGGGACCAGTCCAAGCAGGGAAGGCACCAGCTTTGCCCCGAACGCTACCAATAGCAAGGCGGGTACGAGGATCAACGATTCCGCGGAGTCGAAGACAGCGCCGAGATCGAGCGTCGCGCCGGCATGGATAAAGAAGATCGGCACGAAGAACCCGTAGCCGAGCGCGTCCAGTTTGCCGCGCAGCGAGGATCCGTGCCTCGGCGACACGACGGTCACCGCCAATCCGGCGACGAATGCTCCCAGAACCATTTCAGTGCCGGCGACCTGCGACAGAGCGACGAAGATGACCAGCAACGCCAGTGAAGCGCGAATCTTCAACTGCGACGAGGTCTGGGCGAGCTCATGCATGGTCCGGGGGATGATCGGGAACCGGCCACTCCCGACGCGGGACAGCCAGACCAGGATGATGAGCGCCGAGGGGATCGCGAGAATGAGGAAGATCTTCCAGCTGATCCCTTCCCGTTCCAGTCCCGATACCACTCCGACGCCAACAATCGCCACGAACTCCAGCAGGAATCCGCCGACCAGCAGGGCCTGTCCCATCCTGCCCAGATCGGGCCGGTCCTTGAGCACGGGCACGATGACCCCCACCGCCGTCGCGATCAGGATGAACAGCAACATCGGAATCTGGCTCGAAGTGATGAGGCCGACCGAAGTCATGAGGCGAAGTCCGACGAACGTGAAGACGACAACCAGGATCAGCAATACGGCCCCGGAGATCAGCGGATGTCGCAGCGCCACCCCGGGTACGTACCAACGGCGACCCGGGGACTGACCTAGGAGGCCGAGGTTGATCTCGAGGCCGGAGAGGAACATCAGATAGGCGAAGCCGAACAGGCCGAGGAATGTCAGCCATTCGTTGTGGTGGGTGATGATGCCGAGCAGCGGTTCGCCGAAGACGATCCCGACCAGGACCTCACCGACCACGGCCGGGAGCAGGCCGCCGGTCAGTCGCCAGGCGACGAACGGGACCAGCACCGCCAGCACGCTGACCAGGAGCAGGGGAGTGAAATCCAGTGTCTCTTCCACTGTTCACTCCCTGTTCCCGTGTTGCGCCCTATGGATATCGATTGAGAAACTCTATCGCGATCCTATTGAAATCTTCAGCGGCACTGATGTTCACGGCGTGAGTCGCGGAAACCCGTTCGACGCGAAAGTTCGCTGCGTGCTCTTCGACCCATTCTCGGGCCGGAGTGAACGCTTCCTCCCGATCGCCGGCGACCAGGAGGGTATCGACCGGGTTGTCCGGTAAGCGATGCCTGAGAGGCGTGTGGGGCGAGGTGTACATCATGGTTCGGGCGATGCCATCGGCCTGGCTGAGCAACATGGCATCGTCGAACTCGGACCGTTGGGCATCGTCGAACGCCCGCGCTCGACGAGGATTGAGCGGATGGCGCATCACGGCGTCGATACCGCCATCAATCATCTGTTGCGCCCGTTCACGCGCCGAGGCCGGGTTGCGGATACGGTCGAGTTCGCCGAATGCCGAGTGGGAGTTGGTCACGACGTGGGCGATCACCTCGTCGGGGCGTGACATGGCGTAGTTGAGGGTCAACGCCGCCCCCAACGACTGACCAACCACGAACCAACGCTCGGCTTCAACCAGTTCGCGCAGCGCACAGAACCGTTCGACGTAGCGGTCGGGATGGTACGCCGCTTCGGCTTCAGGCGCCGGCGAAGAGCCGTGGCCCAGCAGGTCGATCGCGATGCTGCGAAACCCGGCCTCGTGGAACGCGGGCAGATTGAGCAGCCAGTGCGCACGGCAGGTCAGAATCCCGTGGACAAAAAGCACGGGCCGTCCATCGGTCGGCCCGTCAATGACGTAGTTGAGTTCGTTCGCGGACGAAGTCACCACGCAATGATACGTGCGGATCGGCGCCTGACGACTGGCTAGTCGCGATCAGAGGCCGTCGTCCCCGCGGCCGCGCCTTCCGTCAGCGCCTCCGGGTTGAGGGCCTTGAGCAGGGGATCCTGAGTGACCATGCCGAGGATGCTGGCGGTTTGACCGATGCGGTCGAAGCCGTGCTCGTGCAGTCGATGCAGGTAGTCGTGGTACTGCTTCTCACGCAACTTGCGCAACGCTTCGACGCCCGCATCGAGCCGTTCGACGCCGTCGGCGTAGAGCACGGCCAGGGCTTCGCGCTCGAGCGGCGACTGGGCCAGTTCGGAGGAGAGTCCGCCCTCTGCCTTGATGAAGAAGATGGGCAGCTCCAGGTCGGCGCGCTCGGCGTAACGGTTGTACCACTCGAGGTGCTTGAGGCCATACTCGAGGTGCCGGCGGCTGTCCTCGGCGAGGCGGGCGAAGAGGTCACGGTCGAAATCCGAACGCGCCCAATCGGTCGCGCACTCGAACATGGTCAGTTCGTAGGACTTGTAGACCACGTCAAGGGCGATGATCATGTCGGTGAAGGTCAGCGCCGAGTACCACGACTCGGAAACGTCCGAGAGCGGAGCCTTACCGATGATGCCGGAACCGTGAAGCGCGCGCTTGCGCAGCGCTTCGACCTTACGGCCCGCGTCGTACACCTGCGTCGCCAGGAAGAGTTTGACCTCGTGGAAGCCGTAGGAGATCTCCTCCAGCCACCTGGAAATGATCTTCTGTTCGGCGATGCCGTAGGTGGAGTAGACGGCGCACAGCTGACCGGTCGCGCGCTCGACCTCAGGCGAGAGCTGTTCGCGGTTCTCCCAATCGAGGTCGGTGGCAGGAATCCAGCGATCGCGGATCGCGTCCTCGTAGAGATCGGCGACACCGTCGGCCCAGACCTCGGTGCGGTCGTAGATCGCGTAACCGGCGGGCATGTACATGCCGGGCACCGGGCGGGTCCCGCGAGGGAGATCGTTGCGGTAGTTCCAGACGTCGGGCACGTGACCGTAGGAGCCGATGTCGACGTCGCTGAGCCGCATGCCGTCCTCCGAGGGAGTCGGCTTCAGTCCTGTCTCGCCGCCGTCCTCGAACATGATGAACTGCGCGTTGGCGGACGGATGATCCGGGTTTGCCTCGATGAAGTCCAGCCATTTGCCGATCCGGTCGGGCTCGATCGAGACGTTGAGAATGTTGTCGATCTGCCTGCCCGAGGCGGCGGACTGTTCGGCGCGTTCAATCAGGTCGGTGGGCCAACCGCGGACCTGCGCGCGCATTTTCTGGGCGGGAGAGAGTGTCGGCATCAGGATTTCCCGTGTTTTTCAGGTCGAACGGCGTTGCGACGGCTCGTTTATGTCCGGAATCGTCCAGATTTGTCCAGATCTGTCCAGAATTCGGCAGTTTCTGTGCAGATCAATCCAGCCAACTCTCGACAGGTCCAGTCTTCGTCTGGATTAGACCGTGATCAGTTCGCGCATGTCGGGCGACATGCGGTCGAGCCGGTCGCCGAGACCGACCACCTGGAGGCGGTGGTAATACTCGTTGATCTGCTTCTTGCGCATCAGCATGACGAGGTTGTAACCCTCGTCGA